>CBFHQN010000008.1:0-3689 GCA_965657765.1 Luminiphilus sp.
CTTCACGAGTGTGTCATGCACGACTACATCGGCTGCCTCGGTCAGCGTCTCTCCGGCGAGCTCCATCCGAGCGCAGATATCTCGCGCAACTGTGTGTCGAATAAAGTATTCACCATGACCAGTGGCTGACACGGCACAAGACGCGTTGTTCGCATAAGTGCCCGCACCAATGACGGGCGCATCACCGATCCGTCCCCAACGTTTGCCCGTCATACCGCCAGTTGATGTGCCAGCAACCAGATTGCCCTCGCTATCAAGCACAGCAACACCGACGGTACCGTATTTGTAATCCGGATTAGTCGTGACGCCTACCTGTCGCGCGCGCTTGTAAGCCTTTAACGACTTTTGCCGACGCTCAGTATGGAAGTAGCCCTCAGGTACCCGCTCAAAGCCTAGCTCAGCTGCAAACTGCTCGGCGCCCTGTGATGCCAGCATGACATGCGGCGAGCGCTCCATAACCGCACGCGCCAACGCGATAGGTGATTTGACCGTCTTAACACCTGCGACAGCTCCGGCGTCCAGCACTAAACCGTGCATAATCGATGCATCGAGCTCATGGTTCCCCTCCCAGGTGTAGACTGAGCCACGACCTGCGTTAAACAGCGGCGAATCCTCCATGCGCTGAATGATGTTCACCACCACATCCAAGCCCGGCTCGCCTGCCTTCAGCTGGCGGTACCCTTCTTCAATCGCCGCATCCAGAAACTTACGGTATGTGAGTTCCTGTTCGCTCGTCATGCGCGCGCGCTCAATAGTGCCCGCGCCGCCATGCAGCGCTATCGCGACTCGACTCTCTTCCGCTTTAACCGGAAGCGTTAACAGAACCGTCGCTAACAAACACACCCACGTTTTCATACGCCATCATTCCTAAATACCGAGCCCGCCTTCATCACAAAGTTGGGGCGCTCAAGAATCGTCACGTCCTCGAGTGGATTGTTATTAAAGGCAACGATATCCGCATGGAAGCCCGGTGCAATTTGTCCCAACTCATCTTCTACTCGAAGTAGCTTAGCTGCGTTTACCGTCGCAGCTTGAATTGTCTCCATGATGGGCATACCCGCCTCAGCCATAAATCGGAATTCTTTACCGTTCGCACCGTGCGGTGACACACCAGCATCCGTACCAAAGGCGATCTTCACACCCGATTTGTACGCCGCCCCGAAGGTGTCCTGAATGCGTGGCC
This sequence comes from Luminiphilus sp., assembly GCA_965657765.1. Classification (GTDB taxonomy): domain Bacteria; phylum Pseudomonadota; class Gammaproteobacteria; order Pseudomonadales; family Halieaceae; genus Luminiphilus. The sequence continues at coordinate 1,184 of CBFHQN010000008.1, forward strand.
CAATAGCCGCCGCCTTGGGACGAACAACCGCGGGTAGCTTGCCGTCCAACTCAGCAAGGTCACCAACCCACTTACCGGCTGAGATTGTGGGGACGTACCAAGTGCCCTGCTTTCGCATAAGCCGCATGGCCTCGCTATCCATGTATGTGCCGTGTTCAACCGAATCCACCCCGGCTCGAATCGCACGCTTCATCCCCGTTGCTCCGTGTGCATGGACAGCCACGACGAAATCATAGTCTTTCGCAGCGCTTACCACGGCCTCCAGCTCTTCGTCTGTGAACTGCGGGTTATCCCCGCTCTTGGCGAGCGAGAGAACGCCTCCCGTCACAGTGAGCTTTACTACGTCACTTCCGTCCTTATATCGCTGACGCACAGCTTTGTAGGCATCGTCGGGGCCGTTGATTACACCCTGCTTCGGACCGGGATCTCCTCGCAAATCAGCGCGAATTCCATTGGTGGGATCAGCGTGACCGCCCGTAGTGGCCATGGCTTTACCCGCGGCAAAAATACGAGGGCCGTCGATATAGCCTTTTGCAATCGCATCTCGCAGCGCAAAGATTGCTTGAATATCACCCGAGCCAAGATCACGTACGGTGGTAAAACCCGCATCGAGGGTGCGCTTAGCGAAGATACTCGAGCGCAACGCAATGTCAGCGGAGTTCATAAAGAATTCCTCTGAGTAGCTCGCAGGTGGATTGAGCTCACCGTCCAAGTGCACGTGCATATCCATAAAGCCGGGTGACACATAAGAGCCACTGAGATCGATGATGTGGTCGCGATCTCCACCAATGAAACCTGACTCAACGCGGGTAATACGTCCTGCCTCAATAATAACCGACTGCTTTTCAAGCACCTTGCCACTTGCGGTATCAAAAAGATGGCCTGCGTGAACAACCGTTGCGGCAGAAACAAGGGGCGCTGCGGTGAAACCAAAGACAAAAAAGAAAGCGCATAAAAGCGCACGTAACTTGATCATGACGTAACCACTTATAACTCTAAGTTTCAGCGACGATAGCGATTATTAGCCCCGATGGCCAGACGCACACAAGGGGTTTTAACTCGGGCTTTAACTCTCGAAAGAAACCTTGTCGATATTGCCTCTCGGGATTTAAAGCAGGCGCCTTTTGACCTATTCTCTCGCTTTGCGTTTTTGGCCCGACCGACGTTCATGTCCTCAGCATCAGATACAAGCCAACACACCTCTGCTCAGCACACCCCGATGATGCGCCAGTTTTTGGCGATCAAGGCGGAGCATCCGGACGAGTTGCTGTTCTATCGCATGGGCGATTTTTACGAGCTTTTTTATCACGACGCAGAGATAGCGGCGCCTGTTCTCGACATCACATTGACCTCTCGTGGAAAGTCAGCGGGCGAGCCGATTCCTATGGCAGGCGTCCCGTTTCATGCGGCTGAGAGCTATCTCGCCAGATTAGTGCGCGCAGGGTTCTCAGTAGCAATAGCTGAGCAAATTGGCGACCCCGCCGAATCCAAGGGGCCTGTCGAGCGAAAAGTGGTGCGCATCGTCACACCGGGCACACTCACAGATGAATCTTTACTTGATGCCAGCGGCGACTCGTTGATCGTCTCAGTCTATCGGCAGCAAATGAACTGCGGCATGGCCTGGATGGATGTGAGCAGCGGCCGCTTTGTAGTGTCGGAGATATCGGGCGAAGAGGCGCTTGCCGCAGAACTCCAACGACTCTCACCTGCCGAGGTGCTTGTTGCAGAGGATGCGACATTGCCAGCGCTCGGCGATCACGTTGCTGTCAGACGACTCGCGGCTTGGCAATTCGATGAGGAGAGCGCGCGTCGGGCGCTCAACCAGCAGTTTCAAACCCGTGATTTAAGCGGATTCGGCTGTGAGGATCTCGTGCTTGCGGTATCCGCCGCCGGTGCATTGCTGGACTACGTGAAAGACACGCAGAGAAACGAGTTACCGCACCTGGTTGCCATCAGATACGAACGACAAAGCGATGCTGTCATCTTGGATGCAGCGACTCGCCGTAATCTCGAAATTGATAAGAACGTCCACGGCAACGAGGACAACACCCTATTTTCAGTCTACAACTCGACGGTTACGGCGATGGGCACTCGCCATCTCAAGCGATGGCTGCATCGCCCCGTACGTATCCGCGACGAGTTGGAAGCGCGCCTTGAGGCGGTTGAAGCACTAAAGAGCAATTACAACTACGAGGGCACGCGCCAGTATCTTAAGCCTATTTCAGACATGGAGCGTATCCTTGCACGCATTGCGCTGCGATCAGCGCGTCCCCGGGATCTCACTCGCTTGCGAGACAGTTTATGGGCCCTTCCCGCCTTGGTATCCGCAGTGCCTCGCGCTTCTGAGAAGCTCGTTGCTCTCGTAGCTGACATCGGTGATTACCCAACGTTGTGCGAACTACTGAGTAAAGCGCTCATCGAGTCACCGCCCGTTGTCATTAGAGACGGGGGTGTCCTTGCAGCCGGCTATGACGACGAACTCGACGAATTGCGCGGTATCAGCGAG
>CBFHQN010000008.1:3699-37377 GCA_965657765.1 Luminiphilus sp.
CACAGGTCTCTCGACATTAAAGGTAGGCTACAACCGCGTTCACGGCTACTACATCGAGATCAGCCGTCAACAATCAGATCAAGCACCTGATACCTACCAGCGCCGACAAACACTCAAGAATGTAGAGCGCTTTATAACGCCTGAGCTCAAGCAGTTCGAGGACAAAGCACTCTCGAGCCGAAGCCGTGCCTTGGCTCGAGAGAAACACTTGTATGACGCTCTCGTTGAGCGGGTAGCCGAGGATCTAATCGCACTCCAAAGAACCTCCAATGCGCTGTGTGATCTCGACGTACTCGCGTGCTTTGCCGAGCGCGCTGATGCGCTGACGCTGACACGACCCAACTTCAGCGATGAAGTGCAATTAGATATCACCGGGGGTCGACATCCAGTCGTTGAGCAAGTGAGTGATCGACCCTTCATCGCGAACAATACCTTGCTCAATGGCGCGCGTCGCATGTTGTTAATCACAGGCCCCAACATGGGTGGTAAATCAACCTACATGCGTCAAAACGCCCTAATTACTCTACTGGCGCACTGCGGTGCATTTGTGCCGGCGCAGAGCGCCACCCTGTCGCTGGTTGATCGTATTTTTACACGCATTGGGTCATCAGATGACCTGGCGAGCGGGCTCTCGACATTTATGGTTGAAATGACTGAGACCGCAAATATTCTCCACAATGCCACGGACCGAAGTTTGGTGTTAATGGATGAAGTAGGACGCGGTACGAGCACTTTTGATGGCCTGAGTATCGCCTGGGCAGCCGCTGTCGCCTTAGCGGACCGGGTCAGAGCGCTCACCTTTTTTGCAACGCATTACTTCGAACTGACGGCCCTGCCTGAAGATCACTTGGCCATGGCCAATGTGCACCTTGATGCCACCGAGCATGAAGACCATGTTGTGTTCATGCATCATATTCAAGAGGGACCCGCTAATCGAAGTTTTGGGTTAGAAGTTGCTAAACTTGCGGGCGTTCCCAGCGGGGTCTTGCTTCATGCTCGACAGAAACTCGCTGAGCTTGAGAGCCAGCAAGTTTCGCAACCGGTTGAGCACTCAGGTGGACAAACAGATTTGTTTTCAGTGTCAACTCAGAAAAGCCCAGCGCTAGATGTGTTATCTGACATCGATCCTGATCAGATGACGCCAAAGGATGCGCTGGATGCGCTTTATACGCTGAAAACTTTACTAGACACTTAGATCGACTTATCATTTTGACACTCACCGCGATAAATAACTGAAAACGCGGGTTTTTAGGGGAAGTAATATGACATTCGTCGTCGGCGAAGACTGCATTAAATGTAAACACACTGATTGCGTAGAGGTGTGCCCAGTAGACTGCTTTTACGAGGGTCCGAACTTCCTCGTGATCCATCCCGATGAGTGCATTGATTGCGCACTTTGCGAACCAGAGTGCCCTATTGATGCGATCTTCTCAGAAGACGAGCTTCCTGCTGATCAGGAAAATTTCCTTGAGCTTAATGCAGAGCTAGCCGAGATTTGGCCCAATATCACTGAGAAGAAAGAGGCTCCTGCTGATGCGGCTGACTGGGAAGGAAAGCCTGGAAAGCTCGCTCTGCTCGAGCGCTAAGCCGCACACTTTTTCAATCACAACGCTTTCAGGTGGGGTCGCCCGATTCCACTGGTTCTTTACTGCCCCTGCCCTTAATCCACAAGCTCAGCACCTCTACGATAGCCAGCGCGCGTAAAGGCCGAGGCTATCACCGCTTAGGTAATAGCGTTAGTGGATCAACAGGTTTACCAAGCCTTCGCAGCTCAAAATGCAACTTGACCGAGTTGGTGCCGCTGCTCCCCATCCTGGCGATTTGCTGCCCGACTTTCACGACGCTCCCTTCAGATACAAGTAACTGCTCGTTATGCCCATAGGCACTAAGGTAAGTGTCATTGTGCTTCACAATGATAAGTGAGCCATAACCTGTGACACCCACCCCTGCGTAGACAACCTTGCCCGCCGCCGTTGCAGTGACTGGATCGCCCCGACTGCCCGCGATATCAATCCCTTTATGCACATTAGAGGCAAACGTTCTAACCACCTTGCCTCGAGACGGCCACTGCCATCGTGACACGGGACGATTGGGTTCGACCGATTTGGACGAGGATGCTTTCTTAGAGGATTGCGTCCTCTTCACCACTTTAGTGGCTGGGGTTGAGGATTTAGCCGCCTCTCCAGAGGTCGTCTTTGATTTGATAGCCGAGCTTTTGGGTTTTGAAGAAGCCGTACGGGTAGCAGTCGACTTCCCTGTACCTGACGTTTTAGGTGACTTATCAGCCGCAACCGCCGTGGGCTTCGACGTCTGAAGAACCTGCCCCACGTTGATCGTATACGGCGCCTTGATGCCGTTTCGCGCAGCCAAATCACGAAAATCCACGCCTAAGCGAAAGGCTATGGCATAAAGTGTATCCCCGCGTTTAACCGTATACGGTTTACCGACAGCGAGCTTGGGGCCGTAATCTGGTCTAGCGGACCGGGTATCGGCTGATGAGCTTTGGCCGGTGGCGCTACCTAACGTTTTTTCCCACGGCTTTAGGTCGCGTGGCGCGGTCCCAGAGCAGGCAACCAGCGAGAACAACAGGAGCGTGAGGGAAATGTGCTTGAAGGAACACATTGCGCTATCGCCCTCTACGCGCGATCCTGCCGACGCGAGATCGACATGAGCCATAACACCGCAATAGTGCCGCCAATGAAGCCCACCACGCTTAGGAGCAGCATCGGATCTCCTGTGTGCTCGGCATAGCGTCCAGGAGTGACAGGGAGCGTTTGAACGGCTCGCATCTCCCCATGGCGATCAAGCACACTGCTAACCGCGATTTGCCAGGGCCATAGGATGATCAGCGAGCCCAATAAAAATCCAAACAACATTGCCATAGTCGACTGCTCTGCGATGCGCAAAAGCCGTTGAAGCATTCGCGAAAATAGTAATATCCCAACCCCACAGCCAAGTGCAAAGAGCGCGAGCGTTGCAAAATCGAGGTTGACGACTGCGCTAATGACCACTTGATACATACCCATTAATAACAAGAGGAAACTGCCAGATATACCGGGCAATATCATCGCGCAAATTGCGATGCTACCCGCCAAGAATATGCCCCATGGCGTAACAGGCATCTGAACCGCTTGCGTTAGACCAACAAAAATAGCGACACCAATGCCCATCAAGAACAGCGACCACTCTTGCAAAGACCATAGCCGGTAGTTGTCGCGCACCAATGATAATGCGCTCGCCAACACCAACCCAGAGAAGGTGGCCCACAGCGGTAAGGGGTAATGCGTTAGCAGCCAAGCGAGTAGGGTCGCCAATCCAATAATGGCAGTTGCTATACCGGCTCCCAAAGTCAGTAAAAACTGCCCGTCTATGGCTTTCCAAGCTTCCGTCAGCTTTCCACGCAAAAGCAGAGAAAGTGTGCTCGGGCCAACACTTGCGATTGCTGCAATAAGCCGCGCGTAAATACCGGTAATCAGGGCAATCGTGCCGCCTGAGACACCGGGGACCAGGTCGGCCGCCCCCATGGCAACGCCTCGAAGATAAATCCCTAAGCCAGAGGGGTTCATCGCTGCACGCCTTCGAGCATCGGAACGAAAAACACGTCCTCAACGGTGGTTTGCTCAAACCCCTCGGTGGTTAGTGTGACTTGAATCAGTTTTTGGGAGCTCCCCCCTACAGGTAAGAGAAGAACACCACCTGGTGCCAATTGATCGAGCAAGTTCTCGGGAACTGTTTCTGGGGCAGCAGCCCCAAGTATGACGTCAAAGGGTGCAAACTCAGACCAGCCCTCAAAGCCATCGCCATGCTTACAACGCACATTTCTCGCCTTGAGGGTTCTGAGCCGTTGACGCGCTTTATCGAGAAGCGGTTTGATTCGCTCAATAGAGTAAACCTCCGAGGCAACCCGCGACAAAACGGCGCTCTGGTAGCCCGACCCCGTGCCTAGCTCCAGCACCCTCCCCGGCGTTCCGTTCTGCAAGGCAAGCTCAGTCATCCTCGCCACGATGTAGGGCTGACTGAGGGTCTGATTAAATCCAATGGGTAAAGCCGTGTCCTCGTAAGCGCGATGAGCGAGAGCTTCATCGACAAAAAGATGGCGAGGTATCTCTCCAATCGCATCGAGCACCGTTTGATCCGAAACACCTTGCGCTCTCAGACGATCCAGCAAACGCATTCGTGTTCGCTGAGAAGTCATTCCGATACCGCGAAGATCTGTCACGGTTGGGTAATCTCATTTAACAGGGCAACCGCGTGAACAGCGATACCTTCCTCTCTACCAGCAAACCCCAGCTTCTCGGTCGTTGTCGCCTTGACGTTACAGTTTGACGTATCCGTATCGAGATCCGACGCAATATTGGCCCTCATAACCTCAACATGGGGAGCTAGTTTCGGCCGCTGAGCGATGATCGTTACATCGACATTACCGACCTCGTAACCACTGGCGCGCATGTGCTCAACCACCCTTCGCAACAACACACGACTGTCCACGCCCTTCAAAGCGGGATCGTCGTCTGGGAAATGGTGTCCAATATCACCTAAACCAAGGGCCCCAAGGATGGCGTCACTGAGCGCATGGAGTGCAACATCACCGTCTGAATGCGCAAGCAATGTTTTGCTATGAGGGATCTGCACACCACCTAAAACGATGCCATCTCCATCACCAAAGGCGTGAACATCGTATCCGTGACCAATTCGTATCCGCCCTCTCATACCTTGGACCCCTCGCTGAACTGCCGTAAAACGATCTCTGCAATTTCGAGATCAGCAGGTACTGTTATCTTTATATTGGTCGAGGGCCCCTCGAGAATCGCCACAGGATAACCAGCCAGCTCCATGGCCATAGACTCGTCAGTAATCGCTGTCTCGTTGGCCAACGCCGATGACAATGCTGAGGTTAGCTCCGCAAGCTTGAACATCTGGGGCGTCTGTGCACGCCAAATCACTTTTCGGTCCAGTGTTTCAACGACGCGGTTGTCATCAGAAATGCGTTTCAAGGTATCGACGGAAGCCTGTGCCATGACAGTCCCAACACCTTCAGATACGCAGGAGGTGATCAGCGAATGTAAGACTCCGACGGAAATGCAAGGCCGTGCCGCATCGTGAACCAGCACCCAATCCTGATCACCGGTATCAGAGGCGATTGCTTGTAAACCGGCCAATACTGAATCTGCGCGCTCAGCACCGCCAGCAGCAGTCGATACGCGAGGGTCAGAGAGGCTCGGTATGGCATCGGCGCGCCGATCAGTGGGATCAAGCACAACAAACACACCGCGAATATCGGGGCAGGCAAGCAAAGCCCTAAGCGTGTGCTCGAGTATTGGCACACCGTTCAGTTTCAAGTATTGCTTTGGAATCTCTGCTGCCATGCGACGCCCACTTCCGGCAGCAGGCACCACAGCCCAAACACTACTCACGGCGATTTTTCCTTGCTCTTTTCATTAACGAAGAGGATAAATTCCTCTCCTTCGCGCACCAAGCCGAGATCTTCTCTGGCTACGGCCTCAAGCATTTCCTGACCATTTTGGAGCTCAATAACCCGGTCTGCCAGGGCTTCGTTTCTTTGTGTTAATTGCTGATTCTCTGCGCTATCGAGTGTCACTTGCTCTTCGAGTGATTGGCGTTCATTAATGCCGCCCTCGCCAAACCATAAGCGATACTGCAAAAGCATCAGAAGCCCCAGTAGTGCTACTAGCATGGGGCGATGCACTTAAGCGCCTCGCTCTAACTCTGCACGTCCACGGTAAGGCGCGGTCATGCCCAGCTCAGCTTCAATACGCAGTAATCTGTTGTACTTCGCAACCCTATCAGAACGACAAAGCGAGCCTGTCTTGATTTGGCCCGCCCCAGTACCCACCGCAAGATCAGCAATCGTTGCATCCTCAGTCTCGCCGCTACGATGTGAAATAACTGCTGTAAAGCCAGCATCTTGTGCCATCTTGATAGCGTCGAGCGTCTCGCTGAGCGAGCCGATCTGGTTGAACTTGATCAGAATCGAATTACCAATATGTTCATCGATACCACGTTTCAAAATACGCGTATTGGTAACGAATAAATCATCGCCAACCAGCTGCACTTTATCGCCAAGCTTGCGTGTCAAATAAGCCCACCCAGTCCAATCTGACTCATCTAAGCCATCCTCGATTGAAACGATAGGGTGTGACGCCGCCAACTCGGCCAGATAATCGGCGAAGCCTTCGCTCGAGAAAGAACGTCCTTCACCCGACAGTTGATACTCACCATCGCGATAAAACTCTGAAGCGGCACAATCGAGCGCTAATGTGATGTCGTCACCGAGCGAGTAACCCGCGGCGGACACCGCTTCAGCGATAACTTCCAATGCAGCAGCGTTCGACGGCAAGTCAGGGGCAAAACCGCCCTCATCCCCTACCGACGTTGCGAGCCCTCGCGCGCCTAAAACCTTCTTAAGGTGATGAAAAATCTCCGCACCTACTCTCAGCGCTTCGGCAAATGACTTTGCAGCCACGGGCTGAATCATAAATTCCTGAATATCAACGTTGTTATCAGCATGCTCGCCACCATTGAGAATATTCATCATAGGTACAGGCATCGTGAGTTGATTGGTGCCTGCAAGATTTGCAATATGCTGATAGAGGGGTGTTTTGGAAGACTGCGCCGCAGCACGCGCTGTCGCCAGCGAAACCGCCAAAATAGCATTGGCGCCAAATTTAGCCTTGTTGTCCGTACCGTCCGCCTCGATCATCCGCTCATCAACACCACGTTGATCCATGGCATCGTGACCAATTAAGCATTCACGAATGGGGCCATTGACGTTAGCTACCGCATTCAACACACCCTTGCCTAAGTATCGAGCTACATCGCCATCACGGAGCTCCAGCGCTTCTCTGGAACCCGTGCTGGCACCCGACGGCGCGTAGGCAACTCCGGCGGTGTCGTCATCGAGTGTCACCTCTGCCATAACTGTGGGATTCCCACGCGAGTCCATAACTTCAAAAGCGCGGATGTCTATAATTTCGCTCACTCGTCTCTCCAGCTGATTTTAATCAATACTTAAATTTGGCAGCGACTTTACCAAGTCATCCACCGCTTTTACCTGCTCCAAGAAAGGCTCTAATTGCAATAGAGGCAAGGCACTCGGACCATCGCACAGGGCTTTCGAAGGATCCGGATGTGACTCTAAGAACAAACCGGCGAGCCCCGTCGCCATACCCGCTCGTGCTAACTCTGCAACTTGTGAGCGACGTCCGCCCGAGGCGACATCACCCGGGTCTCTGCGCTGCAATGCATGGGTTACATCGAAAATAACAGGTACTTCACTGGTTGTTTTCCGCATCACACCGAACCCGAGCATATCGACCACTAAATTATCGTAGCCAAAATTACTGCCACGCTCGCACAGGATAAGCTTGTCATTCCCACATTCCTGAAACTTATGAACAATGTTATTCATCTGTTCGGGACTCAGAAATTGGGGCTTTTTGATGTTAATCACAGCACCGGTTTCAGCCATTGCAAGCACAAGATCCGTCTGTCTCGCCAGGAAGGCCGGCAACTGAATAATGTCGACAACGTCGGCTGCAGGTGCTGCCTCTTGGGGGGTATGCACATCGGTGATGGTAGGCAGGCCCGTCGCCTTTTTTACCGCTTCAAAGATGGCAAGTCCCTGCTCAAGCCCGGGACCGCGAAAGGAGTTTATAGAAGACCTATTAGCTTTGTCGTAGGAGGCTTTGAAAACGAGAGGTATATCCAGCTTTTGGCACACTTCCTGATAAACACCGGCAACATCAACGGCAAACTGCTCTGATTCGAGAACGTTGACGCCACCCACCAGAACAAAAGGCTTATCGTTAGCAAAATCAATTCCCGCCACCGAAACGGTCTTGCAGCTCATCAAGACTGCCCCTCAACCGCCGCATCGATGAAACTTGAGAATAGTGGATGTCCACCGCGCGGGCGTGACGTAAATTCTGGGTGGAACTGGCAGGCAACAAACCAAGGGTGATCAGCGAGCTCGATCATCTCGACCAAGCCTTGATCCTGGGACCATCCTGAGATCGTCATCCCTTTCTCCTCGAGTTGAGGGACCAAAGTGTTATTCACTTCGTAGCGGTGGCGGTGTCGCTCACGAATCACATCGCTGCCGTAGATCGCACGCGTCTTCGTGCCGTCAACGAGGTAGCATGGTTGCGAGCCGAGACGCATGGTTCCACCCATATCGGAGTGCTCATCGCGCACTTCAATATCGCCCTCTTCGGTTTGCCACTCGGTGATGAGGCCAATCACCGGGTACGGTGTTTCGATATTCATCTCGGTTGAATGTGCACCCGCCATACCGCAGACATTACGCGCAAACTCGATCATTGCCATGTGCATGCCGAGACAGATACCCAAGTATGGGATCTTGTTTTCTCGCGCGTAGGTAACAGCGGCAATCTTTCCCTCAATACCTCGATCTCCAAAGCCACCGGGCACCAATATCGCATCGAGTGACTCCAGAACGCCGATCCCTTGGGTCTCGAGATCCTCCGCATCGATATATTCGATATCGACCTGCGTGTTTGTTTGAAGTCCTGCGTGCCCAAGCGCTTCATTTAGCGATTTGTAAGCATCTACGAGATCGGTGTATTTACCCACCATGCCCACCTTGACGGTTGCGCGTCTGGGTGCGAACTCCTTGGCAACCACATCATCCCACTCGCTAAAATCCACTTCACTTGGTGACATGCCGAAGCGCTCTAGAATGTAATCGTCGAGTCCCTGCTCGTGGAGACGTTTGGGGATCTTATAAATCGAGTCTGCATCAAGTACCGGAATTACGGCGCGCTCTTCAACGTTAGTGAATAGCGAGATCTTACGTCGCGCGCCCTCATCGATATCTACCGAACAACGACAGAGTAATACATCTGCCTGAAGGCCAATTGAGCGGAGTTCTTTCACCGAATGCTGCGTTGGCTTCGTTTTAATCTCACCCGCTGTTGGGATGTAAGGGACAAGCGTTAAATGCATGAGCAGTGCCTTCGACGACCCCGCCTCAAGCTTTAATTGACGCAGGGCTTCGAGGAATGGCTGGCTTTCGATATCACCAACGGTGCCGCCAACCTCAACCACAGCAACATCCGCGCCTTCGGCACCGGCAATAACGCGCCGCTTGATTTCATCGGTTATGTGCGGGATGACCTGGACGGTACCACCGAGGTAATCACCTCGTCGCTCTTTGCGTAACACCTCGTCGTAGACCTGCCCTGTAGTGAAGTTATTGCGCTTAGACATGGTCGCGCGAGTGAAGCGCTCGTAGTGACCGAGGTCTAGGTCTGTCTCAGCGCCATCGTCGGTGACAAATACTTCTCCGTGCTGGAACGGGCTCATCGTACCGGGATCGACGTTGATGTAGGGGTCGAGTTTCAGCAGTGTGACTTTGAGGCCTCGGGCTTCAAGCACTGCAGCAAGGGATGCAGCGGCAATACCTTTCCCCAACGAGGAAACAACACCACCGGTAACAAATACGTATCGCGTCATGGACTCCACCAAAGCAGTTGGAACTGTGGGGCGGCTAACAAGGTGTTGCCGATAGCATAGCTCCGATGGGCGTTCAGCTTAACAAAGAGTATCCGTTGGCTCAATTTCCAATACGGATTTTTGGTGGTTTCCAGACCGGTACTAATCCCTCTGAATTACCATTGAAAAACGACACGTCATAGTCAGTGCAGCCAACACCGGGAACCGCTATAACCTGCCCGCCGCTGCAAACAATCGGCACGCTGGCGCGCCAATACGGGGCTATATTAGCTTCCTGCATGCAATCGCGAAGCGATCGATTTGGTCTTCCCCGAAATTTAACCTTCTCTCCCGAGGTAATCGACCGAAGTCTGACGATAGAATCTGGCGCTAATCCGATATCACTCGTCTCCCAGGTTAGACGCCCCCAAGGTCGTTCGATCGGCTCACCCACTCGCACCTCTTCAGATTCAAAGTCTGCTGCCACCACTGAAATGAGTTGGACCCTATCCCGCCAGTAAACGAGCCTGCAGGCATCCATCTTTAAACTCGGTGTCTTGTCATCTCGCGATTCAATGCATTGTCTACAAAATTCCTTGAGTGCCTCATGCGCAGGCGGATTAAGGCGCAACGCTGTGAGCTTGCTACGAATCTGCGTATGCACAGCCTCCAACTCAAGACCATTAACATCCAAGCTCAAGGCACCCAATGAGCACTCGTACCAGAGGTCTGACGAGGCCTTATCAATAGCGCCCATGATCTGGCCTGTTCGGGCAATCCCCGAGCGGTAACCGGGCCAGCGTTCTGCTATCAGCGGCAACACTTGGTGTCGTAAAAAATTACGATCGAGTGACGTATCCTTATTACTGGGATCCTCGACACTTTCGAGCGACATTGCGGATGCATATTCCTCAATCTGAGATCGACTTAGCCCTAAAAACGGCCTAAGGATCTTTCCATCGCCAAGAGGGCGCGATTCCGGAATACCGCGTAGTCCTGAGGGGCCTGCCCCGCGAATCAATCTGAACAGGACAGTCTCGACTTGGTCGTCCAGATGATGGGCGAGCAACAGTATTGCGTCTTTCGCCATGTAACGCTCAAAGACGTCGTACCGAGCACTTCTGGCTTGAGCCTCCAGTGAAGCATCTGAGCCAACTGCGACTGACTCCCCCTTGAACTCCACGCCCAGATCTGTGGCGACATCGCAGCAATACTGTTCCCACGAATCAGCATCAGGATGTAAGCCATGATTAACGTGGATTGCTGTGATGTGTGGGAGCGCTGAGCACTTTTTGAGGGCCGCTAACGCATGGAGCAAGCTGTGGCTGTCTTTTCCACCAGAGAAACCCACATAGAGATGACTTGCTCTACAAAGCGTTGCCGCATGCTCTTCTAGGGCCCCGAGCAACGGCAAGCTCATAAAATTAGTGACTACCGTAGGCCATCAGCCGCTGATAGCGCGCTTCGACCAACTCATCCATGTTTGTGCCACAGAGACGGTCCAGTTGACCTGAAACATGTTCCCGAATTCGCAGTGCCATTTCCTCGACATCTCTGTGTGCACCGCCCATCGGCTCTTGGATCGTCGTATCCACAATGCCCAGCTCCTCGAGCGTAGAGGACGTAACACCCATTGCCTCTGCTGCCTGCGGTGCAAACTCGCTACTTTTCCAAATTATGTTGGCACATCCTTCGGGTGAAATAACGAAATACGTCGAGTACTGGAGCATTGCCAGGTGATCGCCGACACCGATACCTAGAGCGCCACCTGAAGAACCCTCACCAATGACAATGCAGACGATAGGTGTTCTCAGGCGTGACATAACAGCGAGATTCTGTGCAATGGCCTCGGAAATACCACGCTCCTCAGAATCGATACCAGGGTAGGCCCCGGGAGTGTCGATTAGCGTGACGACTGGCATATTAAAACGCTCTGCCATTTCCATGAGGCGTAACGCTTTGCGATAGCCCTCGGGCTTAGGCATGCCAAAGTTACGATGGACTTTGTCCTTTACCGCTCTGCCCTTTTCCTGACCAATGACCATGACAGGCCGTCCATTCAAGCGAGCGACACCACCGACAATCGCTTTGTCATCACCAAAGTGACGATCGCCGTGAAGCTCATCGAAGTCATCAAAGACCAGCGGAATATAATCTAGCGAATAGGGTCGCAGCGGATGTCGTGCGACTCGTACGATATCCCAAGGACTGAGATCGCGATAAATCGACTGAGTCAATTTGTGGCTCTTGGACTTAAGGCGATCGATCTCATCACTGATGTTGATTTCAGAGTCATCGACGACAGATTTAAGCTCTTCGATTTTCATCTCGAGCTCAGCGATCGGCTGCTCGAAATCCAGATAATTAGGATTCATTGTGACTTGCCCTATAACAAACGGCTAATATTGCGACGGAACACAGTCTACAAACGTAGAACGATCGCGTCATCTGTAAGATTTACGCTACGAGTTATCCAATTTTTACGGAACTTATGAGCAAATTAGTTATCGACACACCAAGAATTCTGCTGGCGCCTATGGAGGGCGTCATGGAATCTGTCATGCGAGACATGCTGACTCGTATCGGCGGTTACGAGCGCTGTGTCACTGAATTTGTTCGTGTTTCCAGTACGGTACTCCCACCCAAAGTTTTTTATCGGCTGTGTCCTGAGCTCAGAGAAGGCGGCAAAACACCAGCCGGCACTCCGGTGTACGTTCAATTGCTCGGTTCAGATCCTGTACTGATGGCATCAAATGCCAAAGTCGTCGCCAAGCTCGGTGTGCCCGGAATTGATCTCAACTTTGGATGCCCTGCGAAGACCGTTAATAAATCGCGCGGCGGCGCCACACTTCTGAAAACGCCTGAGGCTGTATATGACGTTTGTGCAGCGGTTAGGGATGCGACACCGCCCTCGATTCCGGTCACCGCAAAAATACGCTTGGGCTTTGACTCTGATACGAACTTTGAGGAGATCGCGGAGCAAGCATTAAAAAGTGGGGTCACCGAGTTAACCGTTCACGCAAGAACGAAATCTCAAGCCTACAAACCTCCTGCGCATTGGCACAGACTTCGCGACATCGTCAATCCTGGTCGCACTCCAATCATCGCCAATGGCGAGATTTGGACCCCGAGCGACCTATTCGATTGTCGAGCGCAAAGCGGTTGCGACGCATTCATGCTGGCGCGCGGCGCGATTTGTCGACCTGATTTGGCCAGAGCCATCAAGGCGCATTGTGAGGGGCAACACCTAGATCCAATGAGCTGGGAAGAAATCACGGAATTGCTGCTCTATTTTTTTGAGGCTAATGGCGAGCTCTACCATCGCAAGTATGCAATAAATCCACTGAAGCAATGGCTAGTCTATCTCCAATATTGCTACCCGCAGGCTGCAGCGCTATTTGCACAAGTGAAACGAATCCGCGATCCTGACGACATGCGTGTTGCGCTTCTGGGAGCAGCCGCAGCACTCGCGGCTTGATGCCTGCGGGCATTTGATTCTGGGTGCGCAATGGTGAAACAAGAAAAACTGAGCGTTACAGCCACACACATAACAAATAATAGGAAATACCATGACGTCACAGACGCTACCTACTAGCCCCGAGTGGTTCGGCCATCCGCGCGGTCTCTTCGTATGCTTCGCCACCGAGATGTGGGAGCGTTTCTCGTTCTATGGAATGAAATATCTTCTGGTCCTTTTCCTTGTCCAACACCATCTATTCACAGATGGTGAGGCGCTTAGGATTCTCGGCGCCTATGCCGCGCTGGTTTATGCGATGCCGTTGTTGGGTGGCATCGTTTCAGACCGTTATCTAGGCCAAACCAAAGCGGTAAAACTAGGCGGAATCTTGCTAGTCCTTGGGCACTGTGCCATGGCTTTCGAAGGAGTGCCTGCGACCGACGGCATTGCTGGCGAAGTCGTTCGCGACGAGCAAGCCATTAATGTTTTCTACTTCGCCCTTGCGCTGATCGTTGTGGGAGTGGGCCTACTAAAACCCAATATTTCAACGGTTGTTGGCCGACTTTATGGCGAAAATGACCCCCGCCGTGATGGTGGATTCACCATCTTCTACATGGGGATCAACATTGGCGCCGCGAGTGCCTCGCTGCTCTGCGGATGGTTAGCGAGTGCCTACGGATGGGCCTATGGCTTTGGCGCCGCAGGCATTGGCATGCTCATCGGTTTGATCGTTTTCTCTCTAGGGGAAAATTGGCTAGAAGGGCATGGCGATCCAAGTAACCCAGCGATCCTAAAGCAGCCCGCCCCCGCCACAATGGGCCTCCTTAACGTGGAGCGTACAATCGTTCTCTACAGTCTGTTATCTGTTCTGGCCGTATGGGTCATACTCCAAAGCCAAGGTGGTGTAGGCTTCATGCTGCCAGTGGTGGCGGCACTGTTCTTCGCCTGGTTCATATGGTTACTTGCCACGCAGTGCAACTCTGATGAGCGCGGCAAAATGGGTGCCCTTTTCTTCCTCATTGTTATCAGCACCGTCTTTTGGTCGATGTTCGAGCAGTCGGGTGGATCGATGACTTTATTCGCCGACCGAGCGACTGACCTGACACTATTTGGTGTGAAACTCACTGCGGCACAATTTGGCTCGGCTAACGCGATATTTATTATCCTGCTTTCACCCCTGTTCGCCCTCATGTGGCCAGCCTTGCTATCGAATAATATCGAACCATCAACGCCTGCTAAATTTGGCTTCGGTATTGTTCAGGTTGGCCTTGGATTTGGCGCCTTGCTCATTGGCTTAAACAACCCGGACTCAGCAGGACTCGTATCTGCTTGGTGGCTGGTGTTGGCCTACTTCCTGCATACGTCAGCGGAACTGTGCCTAAGCCCGATAGGCTTATCGGCTGTCACCAAGCTCTCGATTGCTCGCTATGTGGGCGTTATGATGGGTGCCTGGTTCCTGGCGAGTGCCTATGGGTCTTATCTCGCGTCTGAACTCGCTATTTTCTTCTCTAGCATCGACGGTACAGGCGATGGACGGCTGGGTCTCGACGGCTTTACCGCTCTCTTCTCCGAGCTGTTGCTGTACGGCGTGGGTGTAGGTCTGGTGGTACTTGCGGTATCGCCATTTGTACGACGCATGATGCGGGATGTGCACTGATCTAGCGGCACTGGCCCTCCCACTCTTTCAAGAGGTCTCACTATGATCACGAGGCCTCAGGTACGTGTGAAGCATCTGCATCGGACAACGCTTATGAGGAGCTTTCGCGTCCGACACTAGCTGTATCGGCGATCGGAGGAGCTGAACCGCGCTCCAGAGGCCTTAGGTCTCAAACAGCCCATCTCGATATGGTCTAGTCACACCTAGAATAAGCGCTAGACCCATAGGGTGAAAACGCACTGCTCACCTTGAATTTATCGCGGCAAGGCGACTACTCGCATGTAAAACGCCACCGACTCCTCATGGTGAGCCTGCGCAGTATGAGTTGACGCTCTCTGGTTACGGGTCTGCCCCCTACCGAGAAAAACTAGGGAAGAAGCCGGAAACGCCTTTTTTGACCCGACCCCAGTCATCACCGATGAGATACAATGCAGGCACCAAGATCAAACTGACAAAGAACGCGAAGAACACGCCAAACGCGAGCGATATCACCGATGGCTTCAGGAAGGCTGCAGCCTGTGAGGTCTCGATAATGATTGGAAATAGCCCGACAAAAGTCGTCAGTGTAGTGAGCAGTATTGGTCTGAACCGATTTTTTGCTGCATTAATAATCGCCGTAAAACGATCGTCGCCCTGCTCCTCGCGTTTGAGAATGTAGTCGATGAGCACCAAATTGTCGTTTACAACCACACCCGCAGCCGCCCCCATCCCAAAGAAGGAGAACATATCGAGCGGAATGCCAAGCATCTGATGACCAAAAATTGCACCCATGTAGGCAAAGGGGATCGCCGACATAATGATGGTAGGCAGCGAATACGATCTAAACGCTACAGCGAGCAGCGCGTATATGGTCAGCATGGCCAAGGTAAATAAGCGCGTGACCTCTGCAAAAAACTCTGCCTGCTGCTCTTCCCAACCACCTTTGATGATCTGAAGCGACGGATATCTTTTCTGAAGCTCGGGCATGAACTCGTCGCGTACCGTATCGTTGATGTCCCCCATGGTGTCGGGCGTCACGACCGCGTACACCTCAAAAATACGTTGGCCGTCCCGTCGAACAATTTGCTGAGACGCCTTTCGAACCTCGATATCTGCCACCGTTGCCAGTGGTACAAGACGGCCATCGTCGGTTCGAATATTGAGCTCGCGCAACGAGTTTAACGACTCACGATCGCTTTCGGGGTAACGAAGCATGACTTTCACGTCGCCGTATTGACGAGGCAGTCGTTGAACCTCTTCTCCGTAATAAGACTGACGGATCTGGCGGGAGACATCCGCGAGAGATACACCCAAGGTTTGAGCGCCCGGTTTCAACTGAATATTGAGCTCATCAATCTCACCGCGCTGATTATCGCGAACGAAAAAGACGTCCTTAAAAGCCACCAGATAATTTCGAAGTTCAGCCGCCGCCTCTTTCAGTCGCTCCTCACTTGAATGCGCCAAGACGAACGTAAGAATCGCTTCGCCCTGGTTCGCGGTGTACTGAACATTGATATTTTCTGCGTCGGGGATTTCTCCCATTGTCTCAAGATACGTTTGTGCCACGTCCCGCATCGAGACGTTGCTCTTATCGGGCGGCGGCATTTGGATGTATTGCTCGAGCTCATTCTCGTAGGCGAATGTAAAGGACCCAATGACAGGATAATTATCCTTCAGACCCTCACTCGTGCGATTGAGTTGATCCATAACCGCCTCAGTTCGATCGAAGGGCACGCCTGTGGGCAGCCCCACATTCACCACCAATGTTTCACTTTCCAACTGAGGGAAGAAATAGAATCGGACCCAACCTGTTGTCGCCAGAGTCAGCGCGATTACGAAGCCCGCTACGAAAACGGCACTCACGGTGTAGCGGATCTTGAGCGCCCTCTCCAGAAGAGGAGCGTAGGTGTTAGCGGCAAACGACGTAATGCCATCTGCAATTTTTCGCTGCAGCGCAAATCCTTTTGTTGCCTCCTGACGGACGGGAAGCTTCCGAAGGTGCGCTGGCAAAATAAAGAACGCTTCAATGAGCGAGAACGCGAGAGCGAAGGCGATAACTGCCGATAGGTGGCGCAAGAACTCGCTTTGAGGTCCGGTCAGAAATGCCCAAGGGGCAAAAGCAACCACGGTAGTTAGGACGGCAAAAATGACGGGTCTTGCAACTGAGGCCGCTCCCCGAATAGCAGCTTCTTCGGCGGGCAAGCCTAGGTCCTCGCGATGGTGGTGGATGCTTTCCCCAACAACAATCGCGTCGTCAACTACGATGCCCAAAACCAATAAAAAGGCGAAAGTAGAGAGAAAGTTAATCGACACATCAGCCGCGGGCAGGAAGATGAACGCCCCGACAAAGGAGATTGCGATACCCACAGTTACCCAGAGCGCCACGGTAAAGCGTAGTGTCAAAAGTAGGATCGCCATGACGAGCAAAAGCCCCATCCAGGCTGCGTCAAATATGAGCGACATTCGCGAGTCGTAGGCGTCCGCCATATCAGCAAGACTCATGATCTCCACACCTTGAGGTAGCTCAGGCCGTTTGGACTCGATCCAATCATTCACCTGCTTCGATGTTTTGGTAATGAACAGACGATCCGACGGCTCGATCTGCAACATGACCGCAGGAATACCGTCGGTAGAAGCGGTGATATCGAAGTCCTCAAAACCATCGATAACCGTTGCCACATCCCCGAGCTTAAGTTGTGCACCGGACGGTAGCTCTCGGATAATGATGTCCTCGAAATCTGTTTGATTGTCCGCCAAGTTCTCAGCACGTAGCTGAACACGACCCGTGGGCGTCTTCACATCACCCGAAGACAAGTTGATCGATGAGGCTCTTATTGCCGCTGAAAGTTCGGTAAAGCTGAGCTGATAACGCTGCAAAGCCTCCTCGGAAACCTCGATAGTTACTTCCTCGTTGCGAGCGCCACTGATATCAACATCACTCACCTGACTAAGGCTTAGGAGCTCGTCGCGAAACTCCTCTGCTAGGCGCCCGAGCTCACGCTCACCGACATCGCCCATAACGGTTAGGTAATGGATCGTTTCTTTCCATTCAAGTAGCCGAATCCTAGGGGGCTCAAGATCACGCGGGAACGAGTTGATGGCATCCACGGCGTCACGCACGTCTTCCTTGAACTTCGTCATGTCAGCACGCGGCGCAGCCTCGAGTCTGACACTGCCGAACCCTTCACTGGCATTCGAGTTATATCGACGCACGTTATCGAGGTTCTTAACTGCGGCCTCAACGCGCTGTATTACTTGCTGTTCAATTTCTTTCGGTGAAGCCCCTGGCCAAGTGAGAGAAACTTGGACGAGTGGCAGTTTTACAATCGGCTGAACCTCTTTTTCAATCGTGCCCCAGGCGATCAGACCCGAGACAAAAATGAAGGTCATCAGCAAATTAGCGGCAACCGCATTCCTCACCCACCACGCGATAATTCCATTCATGGCTTAACCCGCATTGAGCTGCACAGGATCCGCAGCGTCCAAAATCGCCGATAGCGCCATCCCAGGAACAGGATTTCGAATCGGGGAGACGATGACTCGGTCACCCTCGCTGATACCACTGCTCAAATAGGCCACTTCAGTGGTTGCATGAGCGACGCGCACACTCCGAACCTCGAGCAAATCCTCATCGTTCATAATGAAAACTCGCCCGCCTGCGCGAAGACCTGCTGCAGGGATTGCCAAGACATCCGTCAATGATCGTCCTTCAACGCTGGCCGAGACGAAAAGACCGGGTGCCATAGGCATCGCGCCCTCAGAGTCAGCAAATGGATTGCGTACCTCTGCGGTACCAAACGTTGTGCGCGTGCGGGGATCGAGCGAAGCGTCAAGCCGCACAAGCTGGCCCTGCCATTGGCGAGGGGCACCTGCAACATCAGCGGTGAGCCTTACTCGCAAACCCTCACCTTCCTCAGCTTCGTAACCAATGGGGATACCAAGCGCAGCAATATCTGCATCGGTAAAGGGCAAGCGCACCTCAGCGATATCGGTTGAGAATACGGAAGCAATTGTTCGACCGAGCCCGAGATACTGACCCTCGTCGACAGATGTCTGCGTGATCCGTGCATCAAAGGGAAGTGTTATCTGCGTTCGCTCAAGATCAGACTGCGCGCGCTCAAGGCCAATTTTAGCGGCCTCTAGTGCGGCGCGAGCCTGAGAAATCTGAGGCAGCTTGAGTGCAAGGTCTGAAGGGTTTTTCTCGTTGGCCAGTTGCTTTTTTGCCACATCGGCGTCGGCTAACGCCTGCGCGAGCTCCAACTCTCTGGCGGCGACACGCGCCTTGGCTTCAGACACGGCGAGGAGGTAGTCACGCTCTTCGATCGTAATGAGCGGCTCTCCGGCTGAAATACTTCCGCCTTCAGCGAAGCTTGGAGATACGGCAGTGATTCGCCCTGCGACTTCGCTGATAACGTCGATCTGAACTCTCGGCCGGACCTCACCGTACACTGTCACCTCGGCAGAGGCGCCCGTACGTGTTGCCGATTCGGTGTAGACGCCAATGCGAACGGTTTCGGGCTCACCCACCTCCGGTTGGGGTGCGTTTTTCACCAGCACACCCACCATTAGAGCAGTGAACAAAATAACGACGAAAGGCCCGATCATCCGCTTGAGAACCGAAACCACTATCAACCCCCTGTGTGACGGATTTCTAATAGCGAAAGACTACCACATAGCTGGGATCCACCGTGATTAATACCCGCCATTTTTCGTCACACTGCTACACTCTATTTTCAAACTCTTTTCAAATATGGGTGCTTTATGAACGACAGCGACTACAGTGAATTTGATATGAGCGAAAACACACAGCGAGACTTCGATATTGTTGTCTACGGTGCTACAGGGTTTACCGGAGCGCTGGTTGCAGAGTATTTGCACGAGAATCAACCGACGCTTTCGTGGGCGATAGCTGGAAGATCACAGACAAAGCTCGATGACTTAAAAACAACACTCAAAGCACCCGATTTGGCAACCATTGTCGCGGACAGCAGCAGCGCAGATGATATGCGACGACTCGCCGCCGCCTCGAGAGTCATCATCAGCACCGTCGGCCCCTATGCGCGTTTCGGAACACCGCTCGTTGAAGCCTGCGCCACGGAGGGAACCCACTACTGCGACCTTACGGGTGAACCGCAGTGGATGGCTTCGATTTTCGAGAAAGTGAGTGCGACGGCCGAGGAAACGGGCGCACGTCTGGTGCATTGCTGCGGATTCGACAGCATACCCTCAGATCTCGGGGTCTTTGTTGCCCAACAAACCATGATGGCTAAACACGGGGTGTTCGCAACCAAGGTAAGTGGCCGAATGGGCAAGTCAAAAGGTGCTGTCAGTGGCGGTACCGTTGCGAGCATGCTGCTTGCGGTTGAGCAAGGCATTACTGATCCGGTAGCCCGAAAGGTGCTTAATGATCCCTACGGCCTCTACCCTTCAGAGCTTAGCCCCGGACCCGACGGTCCAGATCAGCGAGGTGTTCGCTGGGACGAGAACTTTGAGAGTTGGACGGGACCCTTTGTGATGGCAGCCATTAATGGCAAGGTCGTTCGTCGCTCGAATGCCCTGGCCAGTCTGGTCTACGGAGCAGACTTTTCCTATGAAGAGTCGATGCTTGTTGAGAATCGACGATCGGGCTTACTGCTCTCGGGAGGCATGTCACTCGGTATGATTGCCTTGGCCATTGGCCCTTTACGCAAATTGATTTCCAAGCGCCTTCCTCAGCCTGGAGACGGCCCTTCTCTTTCAGAGCGTGAGAATGGCTTTTTCGAGTTCTATGTGCACGCGCATCATCCAACAGACCCCGAGAAAGACGTCCGAATATGTGTAAAGGGAAAGCGCGATCCAGGCTATGGCGCTACATCGAGAATGTTAGCTCAAGCGGGGCTTTCTCTGGCCTTTGACGAACTGGACGTTGAGGGGGGCATATGGACGCCCGCATCGGCACTGGGCCAACATTTGGTTGACCGTCTTGCTCAGGTCGATATCACGTTTGATGAGGTGCAGCTGTAACTAGGCGAGTAATCACGCACCGAACGGTCCTGCTTCGGCTGCCACCCCAAGCCCGCTACTCGAAAAGCTCAGGGGCACCGAGCGCGCGGTCCTAAAGACCAATCGGACAGATCTAGTGAGTCATTAGCTCGCCTACCGCTGCATGATGACGACAATCGCCACACTGTGGCGATGACTGCTGTACCAGCCGCTGCAATACCTTCGCTTAAAATGCTAGCAATCATGTAAACTGAAGCTGACCGATTCCGAGCAGAGGACCCGTTTGGAGCTTTTGTTCGGAACTACAGGGATTGAAATATTTTTATCCGCCGCACCCCATCACCGCCGCGAGGCCCCAGCGGTGAGTATTGGTGGTAATTCAAAGCGGCTGATAGCTAAACTTCTGACCGCCGATTGACACTTCAACCATGAAGCCACCCTGGGAAAGCGTGAATACAGCCATCCCCTTGTTGAAACCGAAGCTGTCCACTTCTGAACTCTCTCCGTTCGCAACCGTCACTGAAGTTCGACCACCGCCACCGGTGCTGACTTCCGCGGAAGCACCTGAATTGAGTGCAACCGCAGCGGCCTGACCACCAAACTCAAATCCTTCTGATGTAAATTCTCGCAGGGCCCTAGCGTCCTCAAAGAAGATGATTTGCTTGTAAACCTGGCCGCCGAACTGAAGTCCCACGCTCACCTGAGTCATTGTGGACTTGCCGATCTCTATGCCTTCACGAAAGACGCTGCCCTTCCCGTGCGCTCCACCCACGAATAAACCGGCTTTGCCTATGCTTGGGAAGACGGCATACCCGTATGATGCGTCGATATATGAGCCAGCTCCGGCATCCCGGAACTCCTGAAGCGCCACCTCAACTTTGTCTGCAGCCAAGGAAGGCGACGAAATTAGCGCGATGACCAAGAAAAACCCTGAAAAACGTGTCAACATATCTTTACACCCATTACACCTATGCAAAACATCTACAAACGCAAACAAAACTCATATTACGGCTTGGCGGTAACATCCGCGTCCAGAACACTACCGTACTAAGTTTACACCTAATTTAAGGACAACGGACGATGCATCAAGTTCAAACTAAAGCAAAGACCACCACGCTGCCGGGCTCCCTCTCCGACGAGGCGATCGCTGTGCGCGGGGCGCTGCTTGATCGCGGTCTTGAAACCCCTATGGTAGCAAACAACCTCTCGCGAGATCAGAAATATGACCGTATTCGCGAGTCGTTCGAAGTCATCATGAATACATTGGGTCTTGACCTCAGTGATGACAGCCTTGAGGAAACCCCTCACAGAATCGCGAAAATGTATGTCGATGAGATCTTTTCGGGGCTCGATTACGCCAAATTCCCAAAGATCACTGTAATCGACAACAAAATGAACGTCGAAGAGATGGTCTGCGTCGACAAGATTGACCTCACAAGCACGTGTGAGCACCACTTCGTGACGATCGATGGCTTTGCGAAAGTCGCTTACATACCCAACCAGAAGGTGATTGGCCTTTCCAAGATCAACCGTCTTGTGCGCTTCTTCGCGCAGCGCCCACAAGTCCAGGAGCGACTCACTCAACAAGTTCTCGTTGCACTCCAGACGCTACTGGGCACAGACGACGTAGCCGTGACCATGACCGCTGTGCATTATTGCGTGAAGGCGCGGGGCGTTAAGGACGGGAATTCTTCGACGCGCACAACGTCGCTCGGCGGGGTTTTCAAGTCCGATCCCGCCTCTCGCGCGGAATTTTTGGCCTAAGTCCTCAGTCATAAGAAACGTCTGATCGTTGGCTCGGTCAGGCCTTCTTAGGGCGGGGAGCCTCAGGCGGTAAATGCACTTAACCCCGGACGATATTTGTCACCAATTGATAGGTTCACCCGCCCAGTCCAAGTAAGAAAGTTCTCCGTCGGGGATCGCCGAGGCCATAAGTCCCTCAAGTTGTTGAGCCGTAAATTCAGGAGTAAATAGCTTCCCCTCGGGTACCGATCGCTGAAACGGTTTTGATAAGGGCGAGTCTACCGTCCCTGGGTGGTAGGCGATAAGTTTGGCGTTCTTGTTTACCCGCTTAG
Source organism: Luminiphilus sp. (assembly GCA_965657765.1). Classification (GTDB taxonomy): domain Bacteria; phylum Pseudomonadota; class Gammaproteobacteria; order Pseudomonadales; family Halieaceae; genus Luminiphilus. Next base: position 26,324 of record CBFHQN010000008.1, read on the forward strand.
CCTCAATGGCAGCACATTTGAGCATCATGTTTAAGGCAGCCTTACTCGCTCGATAGCTATACCAACCGCCTAATCCGTTATCCGACAAGCTGCCCACACGCGCCGTTAAAGCAGCTATGCGTGGCTGATCTGATTTTCGTATCAGCCCCCAGAACGCAGAGAGCACCAGCATCGGCGTCAGCGCATTCACATTCATAACGTGTTGCCACGAAGCCGTGCTGATATCGCCAACTTTCCGCTCGGGACCGAAGTTCTCGCCTGACAACACCCCGTTGGTGATGACGAGACGTTCAATATTTGTGCTACGTATGGCCACCGACGCGACAACCTCGGCGAGAGAGGGTTCACTGTAGTCAGTTGTCCATGAATGCACGTTTTCGATATCGCAGTGCACACGTCCAATCGCAACCACGTCGTAACGATCCGACTGAGTCCAAAGGTTGAGGAGCGAGCGTGCGATCGCACCGCCGCTCCCGACTACAATGGCAAGCGGTCGCATCTCAATAGCCAACGACAGTACCGTCCTTGCGCATTTCCGTCGCACCTGTCAGTACACCGGTCTCAAGGTCACGACTAATAGCCTGATAGCCGCCAAACTTACCTGCGGTATCGTCGACTTCCACAATGTGGCCTATCTCTCTGAGCGCTTTTACCGTGCTCGCTGGCACGCCCGGTTCGACGAATAGCGTCCCGTAATCAGTTGCGATACCCTCATCAGGGCTGGAACCACCGTCGTGGAGGAATCGAGCAGCATCGCCCGCTTCCTGCAGGTTCATACCAAAATCCGCAATGTTAACCAGCACCTGCACATGACCCTGCGGCTGCATACCGCCCCCCATAAGTCCGTAGCTCACGAATGGCTCTCCGTCTTTGAACAAAAAGGCAGGAATGATGGTGTGGAAGGGTCTTTTACCCGGGGCATATACATTGGGGTGGCCCTCGTCCAAGGAAAACAGCTCGCCGCGGTCCTGCAGCATAAACCCAAGGCCTGTAGGCACGAGCCCACTTCCCATTCCGCGGTAGTTGGACTGAATGAGCGACACCATCATTCCCTCGCCGTCGACCACGGTTAAGTAGGTTGTGTCGCCCTCACCCTCTAACTCAACCGCTAACTGAGCTGGTGTAATAACGCCATCTGTTTTGATACGCGCAAACTGACGCCGCGCAAACTTCTCACTGAGCAGCTCGTCGATAGGGATATCAGCAAATGCGGGATCAGCAAAAGTTCCTGCCATGGCCTCGAACGCTAACCGTTTCGCCTCTACCATGTAGTGGAAGATTTCGGGTGAACCTCGGTCAAAATCGCGCAAATCAACGTTCTTCAAGATATTGAGCATCATTAGCGCCGCAAACCCCTGCCCGTTAGGCGGCAATTCAAACAGTGTATAGCCGTGATACTCGACACCTCGCGGCTCAACCCACTCGCCCGTGTGCTGTTGCAAATCTTCGAGCGTTAGATCTGCACCAATCTCTTCAAAATAGGCAGCCATTTTCTGAGCAACGCTGCCGCTGTAAAAAGCCTTGCGCCCATCGTTTGCGATCGCAGCGAGCGTCGATCCTAGATCAGGATTTTTAAAGATATCGCCAGCCTTCGGCGCAACACCGCCTGCAAAGTACGTGGCGTCAGCATTAGCCTGCTCTTCGATCATGGGCGCAACACTTTGGAAACGGCGCTGATTAGCCGCAAACCCTGCTGCGATAACAGGGGATAAGGGAAAGCCTTGATTCGCGTAACGTATGGGCTGCTCGAGGATCTCAGCCATCGTCAATCGACCCCAACGTTCGTGCAGTGCAAACCAGCCGTCGACAGCACCTGGCACGGTCACTGACAACGACCCGTGCGAGGGTATGCCTACATAGCTCGTGGCAAGCACGCCCTTCTCTTTCATCGCGGCAATGGCGCTCTTGAGCTGTCCCAATGAGCGCCCCATAGGAGATCGCCCCGAACCATTGTAGCCATAGAGTTGTTTTGACTTTGGGTCCCAGACGATGGCAAACAGATCACCACCAATCCCGTTGCCGGTGGGCTCCATCAATCCGAGCGCAGCATTAGCAGCAATCGCTGCATCCACCGCAGAGCCGCCCTGTTTGATAACATCAACAGCAATAGCGGATGCGAGAGGCTGTGCCGTTGCTGCCATGCCATTGACGGCCATGACAGGACTGCGCGACCAGTTCTCACCTAAGGGCCGTGCACCGGGACCTAGCTCCTGTGCAGTGGCGCTCAGCGCTAAAATAGTGGTCGATAACGTTGCGAAGCATCGCCTTATCGTTGTTTTCATGGTCAACTCACTCCCAAAATAGTTCTGAAACATTGCATCAGGTAACGCCGCATGTCGAGTCAGCAAAAAGTTGCTTTTATTGGACTTGGTGCCATGGGCTATCCCATGGCCGGACACCTACAGCGCGAGGGCTTTGATGTCTGCGTGTACAACCGTACGGAAGCCAAAGCATTTGGCTGGGTCGACGAATTCGGTGGCACTTCAGCTCCGACCCCTGCCGAGGCCGCTGTTGACGCCAGCGTTGTATTTCTTTGTGTAGGCAATGATAACGATGTCCGTGCAGTCGCGTCGGACTCTGAAGGTGTTTTGTCCACGATGACGCAAGGTGCCACTCTGGTGGACCACACAACCACATCAAGAGAACTCGCTATAGAACTCGACAACGCCTGCGATGCGATAGGTGTAAAGTTTTTGGATGCCCCCGTATCAGGAGGGCAAGCGGGCGCCGAGAACGGCGTTCTGACGGTCATGGCGGGTGGAAAGCAGGCGCATTTTGATCTCGTCGAACCTATCATCCGCTCTTTTGCGAAGCACGTTCAGCTGATGGGCGACGTGGGTAGCGGACAGACCACGAAAATGGTGAATCAATTGGCCATTGCCGGAATTCTCGGGGGCCTCTCTGAGGCACTGCATTTCGCCGAATGCGCCGGACTCGATGTTGATGAGGTAACACGGGCTATCCAAGGGGGCGCCGCGCAATCATGGCAAATGAATAACCGCGCATCGACCATGGCAAAGCGCGAATATGACTTTGGCTTTGCCATAGACTGGATGCGCAAGGATCTCGGTTTTGCACTCGATGTGGCGGAACGGCTTGGTCTTCACTTACCTATCGCAACAATGGTCGACGCCCAGTATGCCAATGTGCAAGAGAACGGTGGCGGAAGGTGGGATACGTCGGGGCTGATTGAGCAGATCCGCATCAGAGGTGCAAAAGTCGCCGCCGCGAAAGATGCGCCTCGTGTGACCCATACCGGGGGATGCCATTGCGGTACCGTCGAATGGACCGTGGAAGCCCCGGCTGTGCTGGATACGCACACCTGCAACTGCAGTATCTGCGATATCAACCGTTATCAGCACCTACTCATACCGGAAAGTCGGTTCTCGTTAACCAAAGGCGCGGATTCCCTATCGCTCTACACCTTCGGAAGTGGCCGGGCTAAACACTATTTCTGCAAGCAATGCGGCGTTAAGTCTTTTTATGTCCCACGGTCTAACCCTGATGGCGTAAGCGTCAATGCACGTTGCATCAAACCCGGGACGATCGAAGCGGTTTATGACAAGCCCTTCGACGGCAGAAACTGGGAAAAAAATGCGGGTTCACTGGCGCATCTATCGAAGATAGATGATTAAGCTATCCGACGTCAGCAATAGCTAACGACGAGAAACAGACGTAAAGGGAGAGGACTGTGTCACGTAGCGCTAAATTCTGGAACACAACCCCCCTATCCGACTTGAGCAGTGAAGAGTGGGAGATGCTCTGCGACGGCTGCGGGAAATGCTGTTTGCACAAACTGCAAGACGAAGATACCGATGAAGTATTTTACACCCGGGTAGCCTGCGAACTGCTAGATCTCAAAGGGGGTAGCTGCCGGGATTATAAAAATCGATTTGCGCGTGTACCCGATTGCATGGACGTATCAACCATGACAGCCGAACAGATGAAATGGCTTCCTGCCTCCTGCGCCTACCGACTGCGAGCCGAGGATAAAGCGCTACCACTCTGGCATCCGCTTATCTCGGGGCATGTCTCTTCCGTAAAAAAAGACCCTCGCGGTATAAGAGGTAAAGTGATTTCAGAGACGAAAGTGAAGCCAGAGGATTTGGAGGATTACATCATCCGATGGATTGACGCCTAGTTTGGCGGACACACACCAGACCAGGAGAGGCGCCGCAAGCCTTGAGCTTCAAGCAAGCCTTAATTTTCAAGAGGGAGGCGTGTAGTAGCCCAAAAGACGAGGATAACCATTTTTCGTACGTCGGCTGAAGCGAGAGTCCCAGGAGTCCCACACCGTGCCGTCACGGACTGCCATCATATGGCGAGGTATCACCGCGATATGATCTCCCTCTCTCGGAATATCAGTGAGGTACGTGCCCTTGGTTAGTGTGAGCTCCCAGCCCTTACTTGTGAGGTATAGGTAGTGTACGGGTGTCATGACTCCATCAGAAATCGATGGGTACAGCCCGCCAGTCATCTTCTTTTGCAAGTAGGAAAGGTCTTGTCGAACATGGGTATAAGACTCGCCGGTAATAAGACAGATCGCACGAACGACGCAGTCCGCCCTGCCCCGAAAACCAGCATCTTCTCGCCCCCCGTCGTGTTGCAGATAATCCAACACTGCACGCGCCCCACCGTGTGTATTAGTCTTAGTTCGAAATTTCATCGCAAACGGATCAATCCTGACATCTTTTAAGCAAACGCAAGATTGCTTCCGTTAAGGCAAGAGGACAACTCGTGACCGTCACTTTGAACGACATTCAACGCGCTTATCACCGGATTAGTGCGAAAATCGTAAAAACGCCGCTGCTCAACTCGCCCCGACTCGATGCAATCGCCAATCGAAAGCTATGGATTAAAGCCGAGCCTCTGCAGTTGACCGGAAGTTTTAAATTTAGAGGTGCCTGCTCGGCCATCAGCGCTTTGCCAACCGAGACGCTAAGTGGTGGCGTTGTCGCTTACTCATCGGGCAATCACGCACAGGGGGTGGCGTTTGCGGCAAAAGTTTATGGCACCCGAGCGACAATCATCATGCCGCATGATGCCCCGGCAAACAAAATTGCCAATACCAAGGCCTATGGCGCGACAGTGGTGCATTATGAGCGCGGTATTGAGAGCCGGGAGGCGATCGGTCAGCGGTTAGCGGATAAGCAGGGACTGCACCTCATCAAGCCCTATGACAATGCCGACGTGATCGCGGGGCAGGGCACAGTGGGCTTGGAGCTCGCCGAGCAAATGAGTGAAGCAGGCGCGCAAGCCAGGGCACTCCTATGCTGCTGCGGGGGCGGCGGTTTAAGTTCGGGTATCGCTGTGGCGCTTGCAGCGTTGCGACCCGAAATCACCGTGCATACGGCAGAGCCGGAGGGCTTTGATGATACGGCTAGGTCCTTGGTGCTCGGTGAGCGCGTTAGCAACTCAACAGAGCAAGGCTCGATCTGCGATGCCATCGTCACCCCCACGCCCGGCGACTTGACCTTCCCCCTGCTACAAAAATACGCGGGGGCTGGCTTCGCCGTATCTGATGACTCAGTACTCGGCGCCATGAAAATCGCTTTCGACACCCTCAAGGTCATCGTTGAGCCCGGTGGTGCAGTTGCGCTTGCCGCTGCGCTTAATCCTCAAAACCTACCCGACGAAAAAGAACTCATCGTCATTCTTTCCGGCGGTAACGTCGACGAGCATTTGTTGCAACAAGCCCTGAAAATCAGCTGATGAAATACCCATCATTCAGCGTGTGACAAATTACCAATTTCGGTGATCTAGCACCTACCTGCAAACGTACCTTGGGCGTAATCAAGCGGTGGGGAAAACCGGTGTTCCGGTGCTTGCTAGCAAACGCAGTCGGGGTGCAGAAGGCATTTCGCCAAAACGCTCGCCAAGTCAGCCTCCTCCGCCACCGATTTTTCGACAGGGAGAACAGCATGAGCGATGACCGTACCTGGGGCGTTTTAGCGTCACAGCCTGATGAGGATGCGCTTAGACGAAATATTACATCCGCCGCCGATCAGTTCCACGCTGACATTGCGTCACGTGAGATTCATTGGCAGAACCCGTCCAGCGGTGCATGGCTCGCTCGAGGCAGCGATGACAACTGGATGGGCTGGGATTCTCGTGGCGAGAATGCATCGTTAGAGGGCGGCGCATGGACTCCCTGGTCATCTGTTCTTGATCAATCCGCAGCGCCCTACTACCGCTGGTTTACAGGCGGTCAAACCAATGCTTGCTTCAATCTTGTTGACCGGCACCTCCTCCAAGGTCGCGCCGACAAGACGGCGATCATTTTCGAGGGGGACCGCTGGGATCCTTCCAAAAACGAGGGACGCGGAGGTCCGGTAACCGAGCAGCATTTCAGCTACCGCGTTCTTTTTCAGGAAGTCGTGGCACGCATGCAGGTGCTGAGGGACCTCGGCCTGGTGACAGGCGATCGCATCGCGTTCAATCTTCCGAATATCCCAGAGCAGATTTTCTACATGCTGGCGGCGCAGCGTATGGGCGTTGTTTACACGCCGGTATTTGGCGGTTTTTCAGCAAAGACCCTGTCAGATCGCATCCACGACGCGGGCGCTAAGCTAGTCATCACAGCGGACGGTGGCTATCGAAACGCCGAGGTTGTCGCTTATAAAGGTACTTACGCGGATCCTGCGCTCGATAACTACATTCCCAGAGAAACAGCTCTCGAAACGCTCAAAACAGTGCTCGCAACTTACGACCTAGGCCACTTAGCCGACACGCTCTACAGCGATGTCTCTGAAGCACTGGCAGGCGAAATAACACTCGAGCGTTCTGATGTGATGCGCGAACTAGGCGCCTCGTTGGCACGTCAGAATACGATTGCTGCGGAAATGACAGCTGAGCTGCGCACTGCAGTAGCGCGACAGTTGGCGGACGCTAAGCATAATGTTGAACACGTGATCGTCGTTGATTACACCGGTCAGGAGATTGTCGAGCATAGCCGAGACAAGTGGTCGAACGACTTGGTTGATGCTGCAAAAGCGAAGATCGCTGGTCATTTGGGGCTTTCATCGTTTGATGATCTGACTGCTGATAGCGCAACCGACGTTTGGTCGAAGCTCAATGCGGTACTACCCGTAGAAAGCGTCGATTCCAATTTCCCGCTTTTCATCATCTACACTTCTGGCTCTACAGGAAAACCGAAGGGCGTAGTCCACACTCACGGCAGCTGGTTAAGCGGCGTCAGCCACACCATGCGAACCGTCTTCAATGCGACCGAGGATGACACCCTTTACGTGATTGGTGATCCGGGTTGGATCACCGGACAAAGTTATCTAATTGCCGCACCGCTTGTGCAAGGCATGACAACTGTGATTGCTGAGGGTTCGCCACTATTCCCCCATGCGGGTCGCTTCTCGTCAATTATCGAACGCTACAAGGTCACACTCTTCAAGGCGGGATCGACTTTCCTCAAGGCTGTAATGACAGACCCAGCTAGTGCGCGCGAGATGGCTGACTTTGATATGTCGACGCTACGCGTCGGGACCTTCTGTGCAGAACCCGTCTCCCCTGCTGTTCAACAGTTCGCTATGGACAACATCTGCCAGCATTACATCAATTCATATTGGGCGACTGAACACGGCGGTATCGTATTCAGCTGTCCTTGGGGTGGTTATAAGCCGCTCGCTGCTGATGCAAAGACGTGGCCTCTTCCGTGGGTACAGGCGGAAGTACGTGTCGCCGAGACAACAGCTGCGGATGGCACAGTAACTCAGTGGCGCACAGCGGATTCTGGTGAAAAAGGTGAGCTTGTCATCACCCAGCCCTACCCCTATCTCGCACGAACACTGTGGGGCGACGCAAGCAACTTATTTGAGGACAGCTGGCGCGGCGATATCGAGCGCTTCAGTGAAGTGTATTTTAATCGATGGGATGGCGAGCTGACCTACACACAGGGCGATTACGCCCGTCAGCACGATGATGGTGCGTTCACGCTGCACGGCCGTTCCGATGACGTTATCAACGTGTCAGGCCACCGAATTGGTACCGAGGAAATCGAGGGCGCTATCCTGCGCGACAAGACACTGCGCGAAGACTCCCCGGTCGGTAACGTTGTTGTCGTCGGCGCGCCGCACGATGAAAAGGGTGAAACGCCTGTTGCATTCCTTGTGGCCGCGGCTGGACGTAAACTTTCCGATGATGACCTTGCAAGACTGCAGTCTTTGGTTCGATCAGAGAAAGGCGCAACCGCCGTACCTTCCGACTTCCTAGTCGTATCTGCTTTCCCCGAGACCCGCTCGGGCAAGTACATGCGGCGGACCTTGCGATCGATACTTCTCGATCAGCCTCTAGGCGATATTTCGACGCTCAAGAATCCCGAGTCTGTCGAGGAAATCCGTAACGCAGTAGCGCAGTGGAAAGACTTTGGTCGCTTAACCGAGGCGCGTCGCGTTGTTCAGACATGGCGGTACCTGCGGGTTGAGACACACGAAATCGCACCGGGACGCCTCGTTGCACTCGTTGTGATATCAAGCCCACCAGTAAATGCCCTCAGTGAGCGCACGCTCGATGAACTGCATACGGCGCTTACCCAGCTAGCACACCAGGACGATCTGTCTGCAATGGTCGTAACAGGCGCGCGAAACACGTTTGTAGCCGGTGCTGACGTTAAAGAGCTTCTAAAGATCGGTGAGAAAGGCGATCTTGAGTCAGCTCAGACGCTGCCAAACGCCGCTCAGACCGCATTTGCAACGCTAGAAAATCTCGATATCCCAATTATCGCGGCGGTGAACGGCCCTGCGCTGGGGGGTGGTAACGAGCTCGTTCTCGCCTGCTCACATGTTATCGCTGCAAAACACGCAGAATTCGGCCAGCCAGAGATCAATCTGAATCTTCTACCCGGTTACGGTGGAACACAGCGTCTAACGCGAAAGCTGTTCGATGCTCACGGTACCGATGGCGCTGCGGAAGCACTGCGAATGATGCTCGATGGTCGGACCATCGACGCAGAGAAGGCGCTTGCAATAGGCTTGATCGACGACATCGTCACCACCGAAGGTCTCTCAACGGTAGAGGCGGCTATGGCTGCACTGAGAGATCATTTTGCAGGCGGCGACTCGCTGAAAGTGTCCATGGCGCGTAGGCGAAAGCTCAAGCAACAACGCGAGCAAGTCGTTGCCATCGATGAAACTCTCCTTACCCATCCTTGTGTGGCTCCAGCGCTCGAGCAAATTCGTGCTAGCGGCCGAAATAAGCCGGTCGACTTCATCATCGACGCCATGCTCACAGGCGCTCGCGACGGTCAGGCAGCTGGCTTACGAAGAGAGGCTGAGCTATTTGCTCAAGGTGTTTGCGACCCAGAATGTGGTCCTGACGGTATCTCGGCCTTCCTCGAAAAGCGAAGTGCACCGCTCCCACCAAAACCAAAATCGGTACAACCCGACGCATCAGCGGAGGAGCGTGCGGCGCTTATCGATAAGGGCAAACTATTGCCAATGGGCGCGAGCTTCTTCCCAGGTATTACCCCAATCCCGGAGTATCAGTTGGGTTATGGCGTGATGCGATCGCATGAAGACGGTACTCCCCTTCACGGTGACCCTGAGGTGGCTGAGAAGGAACTGGTATTCCCGACGCCTTCGCCCAGCGCAAATGAAGCACTGGTTTACATCCTCGCTTCAGAGATGAACTTCAACGACATTTGGGCGATTACAGGCATTCCAGTGTCGCCGTTCGATGCACGCGATGCGGACGTTCAGGTCACGGGCTCGGGCGGTGTCGGTATCGTTGCTCAGCTGGGCCAGGATTTGGTCCGTGAAGGTAGACTCTCTGTTGGTGACATCGTCACTATCTACTCTGGGCAAAGCGAGCTCATGGCTCCCGATCAAGGTCTCGACCCGATGGCCGCGGATTTCCGTATTCAGGGCTACGAGCGTAACGACGGAAGCCACGCCCAGTTCCTAACGGTTCAGGGCCCACAGCTACACGCTAAGTTACCGGGGATCAGCATCGAAGAGGCCGGCTCTTACGGCTTGACCATGGGTACCATTCACCGAGCACTCTACAACACGCTTGCAATCGAACCCGGTAAGCGACTCTTTGTCGAGGGTGCATCTACGGGTACTGGTTACGACTGTTTGCGCAGCGCCTTATCCTCCAGCTGTGCAGCGTTGGGTATGGTGTCGAGTGCCGATCGCGGTGAACGCGTTGAGGCAGTGGGTGGCCACGCGATCAACCGTAAGGACAGTCGTTGGTCCGATATATTCACCGCAGTCCCCGACGACCCCAATGAGTGGGCAGCGTGGGAAGCTGCGGGTGAGCCTTTTGTTGCCGAAGCTGAAAAACAAGTCGGTGGGCAAATTGACTACTCAGTCTCTCACGCTGGCGAAACGGCGTTCCCTCGCTCGTTTCAGCTACTGGGTGAAAACGGCGTACTCACTTTCTACGGCGCCTCATCTGGATACCGCTTTACCTTTATGGGCAAGGCAGGGGCATCCTCGCCCGCAGCGCAATTTTCTAAGGCGGGTCTGCGCGCAGGTCAATCGTTACTTGTGGTTTACGGCCCGGGCGCTGAAGACGGTATTGTCGATCCTGTTGCCATCGAAGCCATCGAGGTGGGCTGCCAGCGCGGCGCACAGGTGGCCGTACTCGTCGACACCGTATCTCAGCGTGAGTTTGTTACCTCGCTAGGTTTCGGGGCTCAAATGAAAGGCGTGGTCAGCCTTGAGGAAATCGAGCGTCGACTGGGCGATGAATTTGATCCGCCCGGTCCATTCCAGCAGATGCCCAACCCATTCACGGAGTCAGCGGCATTCAAAGAGTCGGTTCGGGCCTTTTCTGATCGCACGCTAAAGCCAATCGGCTCAGCGATCGCACCGCTTCTCCGCAACACCTTGGATAAGCGTGGACTACCGGATGTAGTGTTTGAGCGTGCGGGGCGCGACGGTTTGGCTTTGGCCACCTCTCTGGTTAAGCCCAACGTCGGCAAGATCGTGTACTCCGAGGATCTAAAGGGTGCACGTTTCAGTTTCTACGCACCGCAGGTTTGGATGCGTCAGCGACGCATTCTGATGCCAACGGCTGAGATTCGAGGAACACACCTCAAT
>CBFHQN010000009.1:0-35894 GCA_965657765.1 Luminiphilus sp.
CGCTGTGGTTGGGAGCCCGGACTGTTCGAGACAGCCTCCATTGCCGCAAACAACTGATCCATGGCTGCAGAAATGCTCGTGGCAGGATCTGACATCAGGTTGTCAATTTGCGAGGCTGTATCGGCAACTAAGCTGTAATAACCGGAAGAACTGGTGCGGGCCCGCACGTCATCGGTTAAGAACTGATCATAGGCGCGGTGGATCGAGCTAATCTCCACGCCTGTACCTAGCGCATAACCGCTGGTGTATTGCGCATGACGCGATGAAAACTCAACCCGCTGCCGGCTGTAGCCGTCGGTGTTTACGTTGGCAATGTTGTTGCCGGTAGTCGATATCGCTCGCTGTAGCGAGTTCAATGCCGAAGTGCCGACGTCAAATATGCTAGCCATCAATCGTTGCTCCCAATCTCGTAAGTATTAGCGGCCAATCGGTAAGAAGTCTGAAGCTGGGTCTCACGAACAAGGTCACTTGATGAGTCAGCCGCCTGCCTTTCATTTGTCTCAGACGCCTCTGCTGCCTCGGGCACGTAACCCTTTGATTGCATTTGTTCAACCATCATGCGGGCAAGCCCAATGCCACCGTTTTCGGCGAGGTTCACTGCCAGCTGTTGATCGGCCATGCTCTGGTACGTGTCCATTTGTGACGAGTCGAACAAGTCACTTTTGACGGTCGCATCACGCATCGCCTTGAGCATTTGCTGCAAGAAAATGGACTCGAACTGCGCCGCCACTTCCTCGAGTGCCGCGTTTGGGTTCTTCGCCGCGTCTGCACGTAGCGCTGTAAATTGCGAGAAGTCGTTGTAGATTGCGCCGCTCATCACTCGCCCTTAAATCACAATAATCTGTGCGCTGAGTGCGCCAGCCTGTTGAAGCGCTTCGAGCACGGCGATGAGGTCACCAGGTGCTGCGCCCACTTTGTTAATGGCTGTGACGATGTCCTGTAAATTGACGCCGCCCTCCATAACAAAGAACTTCGCTTCTTCCTGCTCAGCGTTAACCGTGCTTTGAGGCACCACCGCGGTTTGTCCGCCGGTGGCAAAAGGTCCTGGCTGAGACACAGCAAAAGATTCGTCAATTGTGACGGTCAAACTACCTGTTGCCACAGCTGCAGGTTTAACAACGACCTCTGAGCCTATGACGATAGTGCCACTACGTGCGTTAACGATAATTTTTGCAGCGCTATTCGCTCTACTGACTTCAATATTTTCGAGCTCAGCCAAGTAAGCCACTTTCTGCGCCGTATCAGTGGGCGCCAGCACGGAAACTGAAACCGCGTCTAGCGCCTCGGCAGTACCGGGACCCATCATGCGATTGATTTCAGACGCCATGTTCTTGGCTGTAGTGAAGTCAGCTGAGTGCAAATTGAAGGTGATGCGATTACTGCCATCGTTCAACACATTGCCTACTTCGCGCTCGATCAACGCGCCGTTAGGAATGCGACCCGAGGCCTTGGTATTTACACTCACCGACGAACCGTCCTCGCCCTCAGCACCGAAACCCGAGACCACTAAGCCACCTTGGGCCACTGCATAGACCTCGCCATTACCGCCCTTCAACTGCGTAAGCAGAAGCTCGCCACCGCGCAGGCTTTTGGCATTTCCAATGGAAGAAACCGTGACATCCATTTTCTGTCCGGGCTTGGTGAACGCAGGCAGCTCGGCCGTGACCATGACCGAGGCCATATTCTTTGTCTGCGGGTTTACGCCGGGAGGCAAGTTAACGCCGAACTGCTGCAACATGCTGCGCGCAGCCTGAATCGTAAACTGCGTCTGAGTCACCTGGTCACCTGTACCGTCGAGACCGACCACCAAGCCAAAACCGATCAGCTGATTCGAGCGGGCTCCCTCAACCATGGCGATATCTTTGATGCGCTCGGCGTGTGCCGCTTTTGGTAGCGCCAGTGCGAGCACCGCAAGCAAAGCCAGATAACCAATAAAGGTCAGGAAGATCGGCTTGGAGAGATGCATTAACGAGCGTTTCAACATGATCGGCTCCTTAGAAAGGGTTGAGTGGGCTGTTAAAGAACTTAGAGAACCAGCCCGGTGAATTTGCGCGGTCGATCATGCCGGTACCGCCGTAAGAGATGCGGGCATCAGCGACGAGCGTAGAGGGAATGGTGTTAGTCGAGCTGATGTCCTCGGGGCGAACGATGCCGCGAAGCTGGATGAACTCTTCACCCTTGTTCAGCGCGAGCCACTTTTCGCCTTGAACAATCAGGTTGCCGTTGGGCAATACACGCGCTACCTGCACAGCAATGGCACCGGTCAACGAGTTCGACTGGTTGCTAGAGCCATTGCCTGTAAATTCTGAGCTTGACTCAACATTTTGCTCGAGTGTGAGACCACGAAACTTATCAACACTGAAATCAGGATTACTGCGGCCGAAAAGTGTCGGTTGACTCACCTCTAAACCGGCGTCTCGCCCAATTGCAGTCCCTGCATTTTTCGAGGCTTGAGTCGATTCGGTCAGCACAATACTGATGATGTCACCCACAGAGCGGGCTCGCGTGTCTGCAAAGAGGCTCATACCGCGCTGCTCGTTGTAGAGACTGCCAGCACTCTCACCCTCTTTGGGGTTGGTGTAGACGATCGGCTCCATCGGCGCATAAGCCGGATGCGATCGCGTCTCGATACCGCCACACCCCGCAAGCATTGAAGTAGAAAGTAGAACCCAAACTGTCGTTTTTAGCGTGTTCATAACCATTCCTTGGCCGAGGCAACTACCCCAGCTAAAGCTCCTTAGAGATTCTGCGAGACGTACTGCAACATCTGGTCAGCCGTAGAGATGGCCTTTGAGTTCATCTCGTACGCGCGCTGGGTCTCGATCATATTGACCATTTCCTCAACCACGTTGACGTTTGAGCCCTCAACAAAACCTTGCTGGAGCGTGCCTAAACCGTTGAGTCCTGGGTTGCCGGGTAGCGGCGTACCACTTGAGCCCGTCTCGAGATACAAGTTCTCACCGCGCGCTTCGAGGCCTGCAGGGTTCACAAAATCAGTAATTTGGATAAGGCCCACCTGAGTCGCCTGGGGTGAGCCCGGCTGCTGAACCGATACCGTGCCATCCGGCGCAACAGTGATGCTGAGTGCGTCCTGAGGAATCGTGACGGGTGGCTGTAACTGATATCCCGCCGACGTGACCAGAATTCCCTGGTCGTTCAGGTGCATCGAGCCGTCACGCGTAAAAGCCTGTGAGCCGTCGGGCATTAGGACCTCGAGAAAGCCTCGGCCCTGAATGGCGATATCGAGGGCATTGTCGGTTTGTACGAGGTTGCCTTGTGTGAACAGGCGCTCGGTTGCCACGACGCGCGTACCCGTTCCCACCTGTAAACCCGAGGGCAACATGGTGTCCTGCGAAGACTGTGCACCCGGCTGACGGACGTTTTGATAAAGCAGATCTTCAAAAATCGCGCGGCCCCGTTTGAAGCCGTTCGTGCTAACGTTGGCGAGGTTGTTGGAAATAGTGGCCATCTTGGTCTGCTGCGCATCCAATCCGGTTTTTGCTATCCACAGTGACTGACTCATGTTGCTGACTCCTAAGACATTATCTTATTCAAGCCGCATTAAGCTGGCGCTCGAGGCGTCCAACTCGTCGGCAGATTTCATGGTTTGAATATGGCTCTCGAACGAGCGTGACAGCTCGATCATTTGAACCATGCTGGCAATCGGATTGACGTTAGAAGATTCGAGTGCTCCAACGGCGAGCTGCACATCAGCCGTTGGCTCAAGATTGGCATCCGCATTTGCTCGAATTTTGCCATCAAGTCCTTTGGTCAATGTATTGGGATCCGGATTGACGAGTAGAATACGAGCGGTCGTGACCGTGGCTACGGCGTTCTCGCCCTTTGGAATATGCGAGACCGTGCCATCAGCGCCGATCGAGACGCGGCTATCCGCTGGCACCGTAATAGGACCCGAATCACCGAGAATTTGATTTTGCTCCGCATCTACCAAAGCACCGTTTGCATCAACGCGTAAATCACCACGCCGACTCAAAACTTCCTCGCCAGCAGGGGTTAAGACCTGCATCCAACCCTCGCCCGAAATTGCGATGTCGAGATCATTGCCCGTAAAAACCATGTTCCCCGAGCGAAAATCTATGGACGCCGAGCCCGTGTCACCAGAGCTTGCATACCCCTGCTCAGCATAGAAAAGATCTGCTTTAAAAGCCGTAGTACTCGCATTAGCGAGATTGTGCGTTACCAAAGCCTGCGCATTTGCAATTTTTGCGCTCGCCATGGACGCGAGTTGAAGCACATTATTCATAACGAACTACTCAATCATAGTTATCTGAGCTGAAGAATAGTCTGAGAAGCATCGTTCTCATTCTGGATGGCTTGCGCGTTGGACTGAAAATTTCGCTGCGCCTCGATCAGGGCCAATAACTCAACCGTTAAGTCGACATTCGCAGACTCCAACGCTGATGATCGGATGAAGCCGCTGGAGCCCGAGTTCGCAGGACCAATCTTTGCTACTCCGGACGCGTCGCTTTGGGCAAACTTAGTTTTATCGAAAGAATCTAAACCGGCAGGATTAGCGAATTCAGCCAATGCCACCTGTCCCACGGCACGTACCTGGCCGTTTGTATAAGACGCGTAAGCAATACCGTCACGGTCAAACTCGAAGCCGGAGAGTGCGCCAGCAGGGAATCCATCTTGAGAAAACTGTTTGGTGAACGGATTAGTACCAAAATTTGAAATATCGCTGAAATTTATTGTGAGGGGTTGGCTGACACCTCCGACCGGTGCAAAGCTCGCGATAGTAAATTCGCTGGAAGACTCTAGAGAGCCACTCGAGTTGAATTGCAATGAGCCCGTCTCAGGCACCAAGTCATTATCTATCATTGCGCGACAGGTGTATTGATTTAGGTCTGTTGGACTCTTAACAAAATACAAGGTAACCAGGTGCGACTCGCCTGCAGCATCGAAGATAGTCGTCGTCGAAGAAAAGTTATACGTCTCAGGTCGCCCGGGCTCAAAGGGCTCCACCGATGGCGCATCAGCCCTTGAATCCAAATTACCTCCAAACGACATGACCTCAGTAGGTCGCTGAGCTAGTAAAGCGTCTGTGATCTGAAGGTTGCCGATAACCGACCCTACAACACCGTTGGTATCAGCCTGATACCCTTGAAGAAAATGACCGCTGTCGGTAACGACATTGCCATCGCCATCCAAACGGAAGGCGCCTGCGCGGCTAAATGAAGTTAATCCTCCTTTCTCAAGGATAAAGAGCCCCTTGCCATCAATGGCAAGGTCCAGTTGGCTAGAGGTGAATTCAAAGTTCCCCTGTGAGAAATCTCTGCGAATTGCATCGAGAGTGACACCTTGTCCCGACTCTGGAAAAGGGCTTCCCAAAGCCGCTGTATATAGTTCTGAAAAAAGGGCATCACTGCGTTTGAAGCCAACAGTACCCACATTAGCGATATTGTTACTGATCACGCCCATTTCCTGTTGGGCAGCCTGCAGTCCTGAG
Source organism: Luminiphilus sp. (assembly GCA_965657765.1). GTDB lineage: Bacteria > Pseudomonadota > Gammaproteobacteria > Pseudomonadales > Halieaceae > Luminiphilus. Next base: position 5,471 of record CBFHQN010000009.1, read on the forward strand.
ATTGATGTATTAAATGCCATGAGTCTTTCCCTTGAGAAAAATTAGAAAAATTCTTTAACGTCGCTCACATCAACCGAGCGGCCGCTAGCCAAATTCAAAGTGACTTGATTGCCAGAACCGATAGCAACCGAGATAACGGTGTCGTGACCGTAAACACGCGCAGGACGCAAATCGCCGCCACGCTCAACTTGCGCTGAGATACTGTATTCACCAGGCGGAAGCTGACTGCCATCAGCCGCAGCACCGTCCCAAACCACCGGAACATGTCCGGAGCCGGCGGGAAGTTGTCCCGAGAAAACAAGTCGGCCACTGCCGTCACGCACCTCAAAGACGCCACCTTCGCTGTGTCGGCCCATATCAACCGTTGCCGAGAGCATGTGAACCGTGTCACCCGCTTCATTCCGACCCACGGGTGTAAGCGATGCGATTTGGGTATCCATGGCAACACTTCGCCCTACAAGCGAAGACGCCTGAACGGCTTGAGCGCCAGTCAAGCTCGTCGACAAGTCACCGAAAGAGCCGTTGAGCTCTTGTACGCCTGACAATGTCCCAAACTGAGCGAGCTGGCTCATAAACGCCATTTGATCCATGGGTTTTGTGGGATCCTGGTTTTTCATCTGCGCAATCATGAGCGCCAGAAAATCATCCGAGCCCATGTCAGAAACATTGCGTGAACGAGACGCTTCAACCGCGTTGTTAGGGTTGAGCGCTGTGAAGATATCGCTGGATGTGTTGTTAATCATGGCCGTTATTTCCCAAGCGTCAGCGTGCGAAGCGCGAGCTGTTTCGCCGTATTAATCGCTTCGACAGAGTTCTGGTAAGAGCGAGACGCCTGCATCATTTCCGCCATCTCGGTAGACGCGTCGATATCGGGCTTGTAGATGTATCCATTCTCATCAGCCAGAGGGTGCGCCGGATTAAATTCCTGACGGGCTGGACCGCCCACCTCGATGATGTCTTCAACCTGGACCCCCATCTGAGACACATCACTAGGATCGATTTGTCCCTCGAGAATCGCCCTGAAGAGGGGCGCCTGAGCGGTGTAGGTTTGCTCGGGTGATGACGCCACCGTATTCGCGTTCGCCATGTTCTTGGCGATGGTATTGAGCTTGGTGGTTTGCGCCGTCAGCGAGGTACTGGCGATTGTCATGGTGTCAAACAAGCTCATTACGAATCTCCTTTGATAGCGTTTTTGATGCCTTTAATCCGGCTATCGAGCAGCTGAAGGCTGGCCTGGTAACGCAGCGCATTGTCCATGAAGCTCGCGTGCTCAAGTGTGGGATCCACAGAGTTGCCATCAGGTGCCACCTCCGACGGCACCCTGTATAGGGCGTCCGGCCGGGTCGCTGAACCACTCAGAGGAATGTGCGCAGAATGGGTCTGCCGCATCTCTCCCTGGGTAGCCTTCGCCTGCTCGAGCGCTACGGCAAAATCAATGTCGCGCGCTTTGTATCCAGGGGTATCGGCGTTGGCGATATTCGAGCTCAACAAGTTCATACGCTGCGTACGTAACGCGAGAACCTGAGGCGAAATACCTAATGCTTTGTCGATTGCTGTCATGGCCGCTTCCATGTCTTTATTCAACTAGCCACATACAAAAGGCGTGCCAATCCAAAAAATATCGTAAAAACAATTATTTACGCGCATTAATTTAGGGTGGCGAAGTTTTGACGCTTAGTTCTCAAGTAAAAAAACAGCGGTTTTGACGATGCGCTGAGGGTGGCTAAGAAACGTAAGTTATTTGGCGGCAAGTTTCGCCGGAGGAAAGCAATGGACAATCGCAAGGTCGTGAGTGAGCGAGTCTGAATGGCTGCGCCCAAGGAGGGTGCGTAAGACAAGGCGTCGGAGATGAGCCGGGAAGACGGTCTTGGACAGGACCCTAAAAAGAAGGCCTTCCCAGGGGCCTTGAAGAAGGGATCCGGTAGCAATGCCTGAAAGGCGCCGGGCAAAACAGACGGGGGAGCCGCTGACAAACAGGTCTTAAAGCTCGATCGAAAATGTGGCTGAAAAGGCACTCAGTGGGCGTTCGCCCGGACCTAATACCGGACCCAATAAAAGAGCCAGAAAAACGATGTGCTGGGAGGCACTAGAGACCCATAACAGTAGCGTCAAAAAAAATTGGCATCTGTTTTGCATTATCACCATTGAATCAGTCATGAGCGTCAAAAATGCCGGCAAGTAGCAAGGCAGTTAGTAAGAAGAGCCAGGAGGAATCAGCATGACAAAACAAATGACAATGTACGCTTCGACGTTAATGGGTTTTAGCATGGCACTTGTGGCAGGCGCAGCGCTCGCAGGACAGTCGGTCTCGTCAATCGCAGCGGCTGCGGCTTTGCATGCAGAAGCACGGGCAGTTGAGCAAGGGTATAACGGCGTTGCGGTTGACCTACGACCACTCGACTCTCGCATTAAGCTTGCCGCTTGCACAACACCTCTGCAGGTAACGACCGCAAGCGAGCAAGCACTTGGACCTGTAAGCATGAGCGTTAGCTGTAATCATCCAAACGCCTGGCGGGTTCAGGTAAGGGGCTCTGTCAGCGCAGTCGCAGAGTTGCCCGTACTGGCACTACCGGTAAACCGCGGTGATGTTATTGGCTCAGGTGATATCGAGGTGCGACAGCAGCGCATTACACGTGATCTCGTTGGGTATCTCAGCGATGAGCAGGATATTGTGGGTAAAGAGGCGCGCAAAAATCTGGTAGTGGGCAGCAAACTACGAAAATCTGACCTTATCTCACCGCAAATAATCGATCGTGGACAAACTGTGGCGCTGGTCGCTCAAAGCGTCGGTCTTATGGTGAACATGCAAGGCAAGGCTTTATCAAATGGCGCTGCTGGGGATCGTCTCATGGTCAAGAATCTCAGCTCTGGGCGACGTATCGAAGGACTTATTCAGCACAACGGCACAGTGCTGATTCAGTAAGAAGATTTAGGCACGCAAAGGGTGATGAGTTCGACGGCAAAGCCGGTGCATATCGCCATAAATAACGGCTTATTAACCGCAGTGACCAGGATGAGTGAAAAATCAGTAAAAAATGCGGCAGAAAGCCCTAAAGTTTTAAGGCAAGCTGTCGCTACTCTAAACGCAGAAAATTTTTGCGAGCGAAAAAGTTGCTTAGCCGCTGGGGTATTTGCGGCAACAGTGCGGTGAAAGGCCGCGGAGAATGACATGAGCCCTATAGACACATCAGGAATTAAGACGAGTTTGCGCATCGATCCCGAGCGCCCAGACACTCGCGTTCGTGGTGATGAGAACGCGTCGTCTAGCTCAATGGCCTCAAAGCCAGCAGATTCAGTTCAACTAACCGATACCGCCGCGCGGTTGGCGGAGCTGCAAGCAGAAGTTGCCGCTGCAGACGGCGTCGATATCGAGCGGGTGGAAGCGATTCGCCAGCAAATCGCTGACGGTAGCTATCAAGTCGATGCTGATCGAATTGCCGACGCACTCATGACCATGGAGCAAGAGCTGCTGTAATGATGTTTAACGCCGACAGCCATGCATCGAGCGCCGAAGCCATTGCAGAAGCACTGGTTCGTGAGCTTGAAACTCTGACGCAAGTCGTCGAGACCCTCGATATTGAGTATGAAGCGCTCATGGGGTCGGACGCCGAGCGACTTGAGCAAGCAGTAGCGGCAAAACAACGAGCCATCGCGGCACATTCTCAGGCACGGCACGCGCGAGAAGCACTAGGCTTAAAAGACAACTTAAAACAGCAAGTCGAATCACATCCTGGTTTTTTCAATGGATTGAAGGATGCGGCGCTAGCGAATATAGATGCGCTCCGAGAAAATGGTGCCCGCAGCAAAAATGCTAACCAAAGAAACGGTATGCTGATCGCAGGTCTGCGAGAGCGCACGCGAACTGCGCTAGGCCTCTTACGTCCCGATGCGGCGAATGTCACCCTATATGGCCAAGGCGGATCTGCCGAGGACACTATGGGATCGCGGTTATTAGGTAGCGCTTAATTCAGTCCCCGACGTACCGAAAACGCGGTACTTCTTGACCCTCTACCTCTACCGACTCAACAAACATCTCAAGCGGTCTCACCCAGAGCTGTCGCTCGCCATATTCAGCACGATATAGAACGAGGGTTTCCCCGGTTTCCGAGTGGAAAACAATATCGATGACCGTGTAATCATCTCCACGCTTATAGTGCTTGTAAGGGCCGGGCCTCGGCGCCTCAATCATTCGCCAAGCCTCCGAACTCTGAAGTAATGGCTTTTTGAAGCGTTTCTAATGTCTCGCCCATAAGCAAGCAATCGGCATCGCGCTGCGCCAACTTGTCCTCGTGAAGTTCATCGTTCACTTCTTTTAGTTCATCACTGAATCGAATGCGGCGAATACTGAGGTCTTTATCCAAGACGAAATCCACTTGGTCCTGCCAAGACAAGGCCAAACGCACGACCTGCTTACCACTCTCAATGTGGCTTCGAATCTCGTCAGACTCGAGGTAGACGCCCCGTGCACGGACAACGCCGCCCTCTTCATGTGGGTCTTCTAGGTCGGCATCACCACCGAGACTCAAGCCCTCGGGAAGGCCTCCATTGAGAACCCACTGACTCATCGCCACAACCGGCGACTTTTGTGTGTCGGGAATCGTCACCTGCAGGTTACCCAGGCCTTCGCGCAACAAAGACAGAAAATCCTCTGCACGCGCGGCACTCGCCGTGTTTACCCATACCCAACCCTCGCGATCGTTAATGAGCCCCTCTAAGTATTGCGATTTCGTAAATGCGCGGGGAAGTAGGTCCTGCGTGACCTCATCCACAATATCCAGCCGCTCCTTACGCTGAACGCGGCGGCCTTGGCCCGTCTGTATCTCTAGAACGCGGTTATTTACCTCGCTTCGAATGACCGAAGCCGGTAACAAGCGCTCCTCGCGCTGCAATCGCACCAGCCAGTAATCGCCCGACTTGTGTACGAAGTCCGTGGCATCGTCTGAGAGTGCTGCCACCCAGCCACTAGAAGTCGGCTGACTAGGGCGACATGGCACGAAGGGTCGGCGCGAGAGTCGCTGTGACAACTCACTGGCGTCGATGCCTAAGCGGCCGGGTAATTTGTAGGGACGGGCATTGCGAAACCACATAGCGAAAGCTCTAAAAAACGGAGCGCAAGTGTAGGACGAATTAAGGAAAATTGCTCTGACGGAGCTGCGAATTTTTTGATCTTAAGTTGTCTATTTCACGGCGAGTAACAACACTCTCGCCCATGACAAAGAGGTCCGCTAAATGAGTTTGAACAAATTCATAATGCGAGCGAGCAGTGTTGTCTTACCTGGGGGCACGCGACCACTGCGCTCAAGACAATTAGTGCAGACATAAACGCGGTCGAAAACCCAATCTTCCCTGTCCGATCGACGGACACGTTCGAGATCTTCGCTGCCGCAAGCGAGGCATATTTCGTTGTCAGATATGATGTTCACTGATTATTTAATACATCTTTAAACAAGGTTCCCAACATAATGTTGTGACGCGCACTCTCCAAAGCGTTGCGGCGCATTCTGGCGTCTCCAACAGCTTCGTGTGACAAATCTGACTCAAGCGCTCTCCTTTTGTCGTAATTGCCCAATTAGCCTTTGGCTAGGTTTCGGACGCACCGTTCTCAGGAAGTTATTACCACTTGTATAGATGATCGATTGCCCTATCTATTCTGCCCCTCACTTTCTCCCCGATCTTGTTTTTTTTATCTCTTCGCTGCGCTGTCCTCTCACCTGCTCTTTTCGCGACTCTCCTCTCTTTATTTTCTTTACTTGCTCTTTTTCCTCTTTCCTATTTCTTCTTGCACACTATTTTCTGAAGGCTAAGTCCGGAGAATCCACAGGTTTGTTTGGGGTCAAATTCTTCTGTCGCTACACTTAAGAACTGAAAAATACGCCAGGCATATAAAAAGGACTGAAACCATGCGCTACCTCCACACAATGATTCGAGCCGCTGACCTAGATGAAACACTCTCTTTTTTCGTCGATCATTTAGGGCTGCTAGAAGTGCGCCGTTACGACAGCGAGCAAGGCCGTTTCACCTTGGTTTTTCTGGCGGCTCCCGGTGATGCAGATGAGGCTGAGAGTAAGCAGAGTCCGCTAGTGGAGATAACCTACAACTGGGATCCCGAGACCTATGACGACGGCCGCAACTTTGGACACTTGGCCTATCGCGTTGATGATATCTACGCCACGTGTCAGCGGCTCATGGACGGTGGCGTAACCATTAATCGGCCACCCAGAGACGGCCGTATGGCGTTCGTGAAATCACCTGACGGCATCTCTATCGAACTGCTGCAAGAAGGTGAAGCGCTTGCTGTTCAAGAGCCATGGGCGTCGATGGAAAACAATGGGACCTGGTAGCGGCCATATACCCTTAGCGAGGATTTTTAGAAAAGTAAGTTGGCACTTACTTCCCCTAACGTATCAACTAGCAATATGCTTAATTAGCAATGATCAGGGTTGATTCCACTCTTTTCTAGTGCCACATATCGCTTAATCTGAGAAAAAGTCGACCATCCAATCGGCGACCTTGGCGCCTTCATGCTGATGCGTCTGTAGTGACTCTCGCCCCTCAGTAACCCGGTCGCCGCCAATCATATCGAAGCGGAAAGCCATGATGGCTTCGGAGTAATCGGGCACGAATTCGGGGTGCCCCTGGAGGGTAAAAATATGATCGCCCATCACAAATCCAGCGTTCTCGCAGTGCGCGCTGGTGACGACGTTTTGTGCTCCTGGCGGTAAGACATGCACCTGGTCTTGGTGCGACGCAATGAGTTTGAGTTCACCCGACTCATCACCCTCGAAAGGCGCACCGCCAAGGTTGTAAACGTTAATACCTACACCCCAGCCTTTATCCGATTTTGACACCACGCCACCCAGCGCCTGTGCAATCACCTGGTGGCCAAAACAAATACCGACCATTTTTTTCCGCTCAGCGTGTAATTTCTGGATGAGGCCCTCGAGGTCTCGAATCCACTGCTTATCATCGTAGGCTGAGCTTTTGCTACCAGTGATGATAAAGCCATCGACGCTGGCGATTTCGTCCTGAGTTGGGTGTACACCCTCCTCGACATCCCACGTCGAAAACGTTGCTTCTGGGTTCGCTTCGCTTACTAAGCGAACAAACATATCGGGGTATTCACCAAACTCACCGACCCATTCAGACCTAACTGCATCTGTTTTTAAAATTCCGATGTGCACCCGCTATTTCTCCACGTTCATAATTCTGTGATATTTACCGTTCAAACTTGGTTACAGTATCAATACAGGGGGCGTTTATATGATTCCTGCAACTGGACTAAAAACAAGCTTGCTTAGTTTGTCATCGCTACAGCAAGTTGACCTAGCCTTATTTAACAAAGTCTTTGGCTACGGCAAGGCCCGACAGGCCCTTACCCATACCGCGATGGCAGTTTCGAAGAGTGGGGATGGTTACGCTCAACTACTCGCACCCTTAATCGTATGGTTTACAGGATCGGTGCTTGCGCCAACGTATGCTTTTTCGCTTTTGGTCGCATTCAGCGTCGAACGATGTAGCTATTACGTTTTGAAGAATTCCTTGAAGCGCCTTAGGCCCTGCGATTTAACACCCAGCATTCATTCACTTATTGCGGCTTCCGACAAGTTCAGCTTCCCATCAGGCCATACGTCGGCCGCATTCTGCCTCTGTGTCATGACCTCGTTAGTGTTTGGCGGAGTGGCGAGCGTCTTATTCATATGGGCAGTTGCCGTAGGCTTGTCTCGCGTCATTGTGGGTGTTCACTTTCCCGGTGATATCGTTGCAGGTGCGCTCCTAGGATCAAGCGTGGCTTTGGTTACCGCCTCCCTTCTGAGCCTCTGGTAACACTAAAGACCGATGACACGAAAAATTCTCTACGGCGTTCAAGGGACGGGGCAAGGCCATATTAGCCGGGCGCGCGGTCTTGCTCATGCGCTGCGCGACTTCGATGTCGATGTAACCTGGCTGTTTTCAGGACGTGAAAAATCAAAGCTCTTTGACATGGAGCCGTTTGGTAACTTCAAGCACCGCGAAGGCATCACAATGGTCACCGAAGCGGGAAGAATGCGATACCGGAAGACGGCGTTTAATTTAGCACCCGCCACCTTCCTAAAAGATGTAAACCGCTTAGATTTAGACCCTTATGACCTGATTGCCTGTGACTATGAGCCGGTCACCGCTTGGGCGGCAAAGGCCAGAAGGCGAGAGATTATAGGCATTGGCCATCAATATGCTTTCGGAAAAAATACGCCGCTCTCGGGTGATAACGCAGTGAGTCGGCTCGTGATGAATCAATTTGCATCGGTAGATATCCCCGTGGGGCTTCATTGGGCACCTTTCGACGACACTATTCTTCCACCCATTCTGGATTTGCCCGATATCGACCCCGACGCAACAAAGGATCATGTGCTGGTTTATCTGCCATTCGAAGACCAAGACGCCACCACCAGATGGTTGCAGGGGTTCGCTGATAAATCCTTTATTCAATATTCACCGGCAGTCAGTGATGAGCGGCAGGGAAATGTCCTGCGACAAAAGGCCAACATCGACGGATTCAAGCGCGACCTCGCGACAGCAAGAGGCGTCATTTGTAATACAGGCTTTGAGCTGATCTCTGAATGTCTTCAATGGGGCAAGCCCGTTTTAACCCGCCCGCTCGCGAAACAAATGGAGCAACTTTCCAACGCAACAGCGCTTGAGCAGCTTGGCTATGCCACTACAATGCAAGCACTAGATACTCAAAAGGCGCGTGCGTGGTTAAACGATATGCCTTCGGCACCCAAGATTCACTTCAAAGATGTGGCAGCTACGCTCGCAAGATGGTTAGCCCGCGGGGCCAAAGAATCTGTAGAGCAATTAAGCAAAGAACTCTGGGCCTAGCTCGACCCGTTTGCTTGAGGGGTCTGACCCGGCTGCTATTGCTAGGCCACCTTCTTTTTCTCAGCCATCTTTTTGCCCATCCCACTATGGCAGGCGATGCCACCTTTCTTGGCAATAACGCCTGCGCGGGCTGCCACGAGTCACAGGTAAGGGACTGGACGGACTCACATCACGACCTGGCGATGCAGGAAGCTACTTCCCAAACCGTGCTCGGTGATTTCGATAACGCCAAGTTCGTCTACGAAGGCGTGACCACCACCTTTTTCAAAAGAGAGGGTAAGTACTGGGTTAATACCGATAATGAAAAGGGTGAGCTCACAGACTATGCCGTCGAATACGTATTCGGCGTCTATCCACTCCAGCAGCTATTATTGCCTACCCATAAAGGCAGTCTTAATGCCTTAAGCATCGCCTGGGACAGCCGCAAAAAAGTCGAAGGCGGTCAACGTTGGTATCATATCTACGAAGGACAAGAGCCCGTCACCTCGAATAGCCCGCTTCATTGGACCGGTATTTACCATAACTGGAATAGCCGTTGCGCCGAGTGTCACAGCACTAATGTCGTCAAAGGCTACGACCCCAAAACGCGTAGTTACCAAACCACCTATGACCAAATCGATGTGGGCTGTGAGTCTTGTCACGGTCCTGGCTCTGATCACGTGTCGCTGATGACAGCGAAAGGCCAAGCAAAGTCATCCGTCAATGTGTCCAGCTTGGGATCGGCCAACGAATATCCAAGGGGAACACTATCCAACCCGTCTGCTGCCGACATGGGCTTTGAGTTAGCGCTGGCTGCCCGCGGTCAGTGGGTACGAGCCCACGATGAGGATATTGCGCACCGATCTACGCCCCTAGAAAACACCGTTCAAGCCGATAACTGCGGGCGATGTCATTCGCGACGCGCAACGCTTGGCGACTATCACTACGGACAGTCGCTGTTAGACACGCATCGTCTCTCAGTACTGGAGTCACCGCTGTACTGGCACGACGGCCAAATTCGCGATGAGGTCTACGTATACGGCTCATTTATACAAAGTAAAATGGCACAGGCGGGCGTTGTATGTAGCAACTGTCACAACCCACATAGCAATGAACTCGTTGCACAGGGCAATGGTGTTTGCACCCAATGTCACAAACCCGAGACCTACGATGCGGTTGCCCATCACCGCCACTCAGTCAGTAGCAGCGGTAGCGCCTGCGTGAATTGCCATATGCCCTCGCAGGTCTACATGGGGGTTGATGCGCGACGCGATCACAGCATGCGCATACCGCGGCCCGATATTTCGCTCTCAACGGGAAGCCCGAATGCTTGCACGCAGTGCCATACCGATCAAAGTGATTCGTGGGCCTATGATGCACTTCGCGATTGGGGCGTTGAGGGAGACCTTAAGACGCTCAAACAGGTGAAGGCACGATTCGCAGCAGATCATGGTGATGTGAGGGCCCTTCCTACGTTAGAGGCCATCGTCGCAGACGATACACAGTCAGCGCTTATGCGCGCATCGGTCATTGAGCAGCTCAGCAATCTTGGCGCTCCTGCGTTGCCCAATATGAGTGCCATGTTACTTCGGGCAGATGACCCTGTTCTGCGGACATCTGCCGTTCGCGCCCTTCGTGGGCTACCGCCCGCACAACGCTACTTGATGTTGCGACCGTTCATTAAAGACCCTGTCCTTAGCGTACGCATGGAGGTCGCGCAGGTGCTTGCAGGGATCCCCGAGGCGGAGCTTCGCCCTAAAGATATCGCATCGCTGGACCCCCTGTTCGAGGAGTACCTCGACGTACAGAGCGACCACCTGGATATGCCGTCGGTACAGCTCCAACTGGCTAACTTCTGGACCGACCGCGACGAAACAGAAAAAGCCGAGGCCGCACTGCGTGAGGCACTGGTGCTGAACGACCAGCTCGAACCCGCCGTCGTAAACCTAGTCGACTTATTGCGCCGCGACGCTCGAAACGAGGAGGCCTCAAAGCTTCTCAGCGATGCAATAACACGCATTCCTGACTCTGGAAGCCTTTTGTTTTCACAGGGGCTGCACTTCATCCGTCTCGGTGATACCGAGGCAGGCCTTGAATCGCTCAGACAAGCAGCGGCACTAGAGGAAGCAGGGTCACGCCACCGCTACGTCTACGCCATAGCACTGAACGATACCGGGAATAAAACCGAAGCTATGGCGATGCTGGAATCCGTTAACGCGAGCCACCCAGGCCAACCTGACATTTTGAACGGGCTGCTTGCCTTCTCCCGCGACGCCGGGGACCGTGGGCGTTATGAGCGATATCGCACGCAACTGATGGCTGTTATGCAAGCAACTGGGCGTCGCTAATTATCAGTTGGCGCTGAGTTGTAAATCCACGGTAACAGGAATGGATCGGCTGATCGCATTGAGTCCGGCAATTTTCTGGAGTGCAGCAACACCGGCCTCCAAATCAAATTCCGCAGCGGTAATAACAATAGGCTGTGTTGTCGTCACTCTTACCGCATCGCCACTTTGAGCGGCCGCAAGTTCCACCTGCTTTGACACCGTTTTGCCGTGCAATGTTACAGAGACCGACACTGATTCAGCAACACTGCCACCTGACTTCAACGCCATCAACTGAGCATCGCTGAGCTGAGCGGATACAGTCGCCCGCGGGAAATTAGCAACATTGAATAGCAGTTTCTGCAAACGCTCGTTGCGAATACCAACGCCTGTCTCCACTGAGGTCAAATCGATATTCACCGTCACGGCACCTGCATCTGAAATACCGCCGGATACACGCTGAAAAGCGTTGTTCTCGCCAATGACATTATTTTTGATCGATACAAAGCCAACGCGAGACGTGTCATTGATCGACCAATCAGCTTGGGCGGGCAGGGCTGCTAAAGCCGCTGCCATACACATTGTCGTGACGATTAATAAAGCTCTCATCGGATTTACCTTTTAATGACTCACAGTTGAACATCGGTTTGCAAAAACGAGCGAAGCGCCATTGTTCGGGCATCGTTCGCGTCAGCGCTCTACAGAGATACTAACTTGCCTAAGAGCTGCTGAGGGAACGCTGAAACCTACAAGTTATAAACGCTGTAAGCGAAAAACAAAACTCTTGCGAGATTTATACGTCCGCTAGGTCGCCCTTAGATTCTAGCCACTGCCGACGATCCCCCGAGCGCTTCTTGGCAAGCAGCATATCGAACATACTATTGGTGTCATCATCTGCATCGAGCACCAACTGAACCAAGCGTCGTGTATCAGGGTCCATAGTCGTTTCGCGCAGCTGTGATGGGTTCATCTCACCCAAGCCCTTAAAGCGCTGCACGTTAGGTTTTGAACGCGAGTTCTCAGCGGCAACGCGGTCTAGAATGCCGTTTTTCTCTGACTCATCGAGGGCGTAATACACCTCCTTGGCCACATCAATCCGGTAAAGCGGTGGCATCGCCACAAATACGTGGCCGGCGCGAACCAGTGGTCGAAAATGACGAAGGAAAAGCGCGCAAATCAGAGTCGCGATATGGAGGCCATCAGAGTCGGCATCCGCCAAAATACAGACCTTCTGATAGCGCAGACCGTCGAGATCATCGCTGGCAGGGTCAATCCCAAGCGCCACGGAAATGTTATGCACTTCTTGCGAAGCCAGGATCTCACCAGAATCAACTTCCCAGGTGTTTAAGATTTTCCCACGAAGCGGAAGGATGGCCTGAAACTCTCGCTCACGCGCCTGCTTCGCTGAACCACCCGCAGAGTCGCCCTCCACAAGGAACAGTTCGCTCCGCGCTGGATCTTCGATAGAACAGTCCGCGAGTTTTCCTGGCAACTGAGGCCCCGAAGCAACCTTTTTACGAACCACCTTCTTGGCGGAACGCATGCGCGCCTGCGCTCGGTTGATACAAAGCTCAGCAAGTAGCTCTGCATCCGACGTGTGCTGGTTTAGCCAAAGCGCAAAAGCGTCTTTCGCCACACCCGAAACAAAACCCGCCGCCTCCCGTGATGACAGTCGCTCTTTGGTCTGCCCGGAAAACTGGGGGTCTCCAAGTTTAGAAGAGAGCACATAGCAGCAGCGATCCCAAACGTCTTCCGCAGTCAGCTTTACGCCGCGCGGCAACAGGTTGCGAATCTCACAAAACTCGCGCATGGCCTCGAGCAAACCCGAGCGTAAGCCGTTCACATGTGTACCGCCCTGCGCAGTTGGAATCAGGTTTACGTAGGACTCAGCTGTTATCTCACCGCCCTCTGGCAGCCATTGAATAGCCCAATCGACCGCCTCGGTTTCGCCGGTGAAACTGACGGTGAATGGCTCTTCAGGAATAACCGGATAATCAATCGTCGCATCAGCAAGATAGTCGGAGATGCCGTCCTCGTAAAACCACTCCTGTTTCTCGCCCTTTTTCTCATCGTGCAGCGTGACGCGCAATCCAGGGCATAAAACCGCCTTGGCGCGCAACGCGTGAATGAGTCGTGACATTGCAAAGTTTGCACTGTCGAAGAAGCTTTCATCGGGTAAGAACCGAATACCTGTGCCCGTATTGCGCTTGCCGCACTGGCCAGTGATGGCGAGGTCTTCCACCTTGTCGCCATTCTCGAATGCCATGCTGTAGATATTGCCGTCGCGGCGGATCGTAATGTCCACGCGCTTGGAGAGCGCGTTCACTACCGACACGCCCACGCCGTGCAGGCCGCCGCTGAACTGATAGTTTTTATCCGAGAATTTTCCACCCGCGTGCAATGTCGAGAGAATGACCTCGACACCTGGCTTTTTTTGCTCGGGGTGCAGGTCGACCGGCATGCCCCGACCGTTGTCAGTAACGGTGATAGCGCCGTCTGTGTGCACCACCACATCGATTTGATTAGCGTGGCCTGCAAGCGCCTCATCGACTGAGTTATCAATTACTTCCTGGGCAAGGTGGTTGGGCCGAGCAGTGTCGGTGTACATGCCAGGGCGCTTTCGAACGGGCTCTAGGCCAGTCAATACCTCAATGGCGTCTGCGTTGTACTGCGTCATTACTTGAAACTACCTTGACGATGAGTGGGATCGGGCTTTATCCCGAGCGTCTAATGATAACCCGAGGAACCAATAAGCGGTCGGTTATTCTCGTCCGAAACACGAACAACTTCGGTTTGCACCGAGCCGTCAGCATACAACCGTAGGCTTCGATAACCTGGCGGGCGATCGTCCAATGCAAAGTCTTCAGATTGCGGCGCAAACTGAACACAGGTCGAGGGCGTCGTTAGCATTCGGATGCCCGATATCACCGCATCACTCTCCTGATGAACGTGGCCGCTGATCGTTAAAACACGCTCGGCATGGGCCGCTAGCATATTGAGGGCTTCATCCGCGTTGCGCACCGACTGCTCGTCGAGCCAGGCAGAGTTCATCGATCGCAAGGGATGGTGTGTTGCGACCAATAAGTGCTTGTTCTCAGCTACAGCGCCGTCGATTGCCCCTGCAAGCGCCGCTAGCTCGGATGCGTTCAGCGCACCACCGACTTCACCTTGTACCTGCGTCTCGAGCATCACTACATCCCAATTGGGCGTTCGAAGGCGTCGTTTTAAATGCGGTTCCAGCGGCTCCAAGTTAGAGCGGATGTCGTCATGGTTACCCGGCAGCCACAAACTGGGCGTCTCGCGGCCGAGCATTTCCTCCAACTGCATATAAGCCGGAGGCTGCTCATCCGCCGCGATATCGCCGGTAACAAGAAAGCAATCAATATTGCCTGAGCTCTTGGCTGCCTCGATGACGGCACGTGCAGAGCGCGCCGTGTTCATCCCGAGGAGCTCACCGTCGGGAGTTCCTGTGAGATGCGTATCACTCACCTGAACCAAACTGAGCTCGCTAGTCTGCATCTGGAGAAATAGATCTCCCTGTAGCAACGACGAACTAGACATCACCTGCCTCAAAGACGGTTTCGTCGACATGCGCATCAGACAAACAAAGACTCAATAGCTCGGCCACAAACGTGTTCTGCTGACGTTTTTCGTCGGGTTGGTGCATATCAGAATTGGGGTAGTCGTATCGCGACTCCAAGCGGCGCCCTGATCGGAGCTTCACCACCTCAGCCATAGCTACGTCGTGGTACATCCGCAGATGCAGATTGGAGTGCATGAGCTCGGGCAAATCCGTCGCGTGGTAATCAATACTCAACGTAGTGGTGTGGCGGTCACGCTCGATCACCGTCATCACAATTAACCGAGAGCCCAACTTAAAGCGGCGGTCATTCGCTTGCTGATAATCCGGAAACAGTCGAAGCAGACGCACATAGTTCGCTTCACATAGCGCATGAAGCTCCGTGAGGTCCATATGAAACCGCTGCCTTTTTCGACTCTTTTGCACCAAAACGATGTTGCCCTAACTAGTTTCGACTTGATCTATTGCCTATACCGATATCAATTACAACACACAGGCATTAGGACATAGAGTGTAGCAATCAGCGACGGTAATTGTGCTCATACAGAAGATGAACGTATTTTCGCCGCCGCTACGTATACGATGTTAAACTCCGCGCCTCTTTAGGTCTAAGACAGTCAAGGAAATTTGAATGGTTTCTCATCTTGTAAGACGAGCCACCGCAGCGGCGATCGCCGGCACCACGTTACTGATGGCTCCCATAGCGTCTAGCGAGAGTCTCCTCGATATCTATGAGATTGCGCTCGATAACGACGCTCAGCTCAGAGCTGAAACAGCCCAATACCGTGCAGACCTAGAATTAAAGACACTCGCACTGGCGCCGCTATTGCCGCAGGTAAATACGGGCGTGGCGCGCTCGATGCGCGACAGCGAAAATACCCGACTCAGCATTGTTGACTTCGACAATGGCAACGTGGTGATTGCCGACCAGACAACAGGTTCTCGGACCTACACGACACGCTACGATATCAGCCTCTCTCAGACACTTTTCGACCTGTCAGCATGGTTCGATTGGAAGGCAGGTAGCGAGCGCAGCAAGCAGGCAGAAGCGACCGTCGCAGCCGCTCAGCAAAATCTCATTGTCCGTGTCTCAGAGGCCTATTTCGGCGTCTTAAGAGCACAAGATAATTTGCGCGCAGCTAAGGCCCAGGAGCGCGCGTTTGCTCGACAGCTTGAACAAACTCGCCAGCGGTTCAACGTCGGCCTCATTGCTATAACGGACGTCTACGAAGCTGAGGCACGCCACGATTTAGCAGGCGTTACGCGCATCGTCGAAGAGAACAATGTTGCCGTCGCGCTCGAGCGCCTGTCGGTACTCACAGGCCAGCAACACGGACAACTCCAGTTATTAAGTGATGAGTTCACACCCGAGCCGCCTATGCCAACTGATCGCTCTGCATGGGTGGATTTTGCACTTGAGAACAACTACGAGTTAGCTGCGGTGCGTTACGCAGAAGAAGCGGCGCGTCAAAACGCAAAATCTCGACAGATGGGACACGCACCTCGAGTTAGTGCACAAGTCAGCTACTCCGAAAGCGACACAACGGGCACCGTAACGCCGCCCAACGCCTTCAACCTGCCGCCCAACTCAGAGGGTGAGGACGAATCTTTCCAAATTCGCCTCGACATGCCGCTTTACGCCGGTGGCGCAATTAGCGCTAATCGCCGACGTGCGGCTGAGCAGTTCAACGCAGCCCGTGAGAATCGAATCAACCTCACGCGCAATACGATTACGGCGTCGCGCTCGCTCCACATGACAGTCAACTCCGATGTCGCTCGTGTGAAAGCGCGTAAGCAAGCCATCAAATCAACGCAGAGTGCGCTCGATGCGACGGTTGCGGGCTACGAGGTGGGCACACGCAATATCGTTGATGTGCTGAACGCGCAAAATGCAGTTTTCGCAGCGCAACGCGATTACGCGAACAGCCGTTATGACTATGTACTGAATAGTATGCGTCTGAAGGAAAATGCAGGGACGCTCTCACCTGAGGATATCGCTGCACTCGAGGCCTTCTTGGTAGAGGCCGAGGCGGCGTCGGCTTCTGAAGAAGGTTAATTAACCGCTCCTTGCCGCTATTTAGGTGCGAGTTAGGTGCGAGCCGCTTAGCTTGCCGCAGCTAAAACATGACTGACCAATCCGAAGTCGGCCCACACTATGAGAGCGCTCTACAGCAGCGCTTTTAAGAGATCTAGCTGACGTCGCGTTGCACCGCGGCGCGTCTCGATGAAGGTTTGCGCCCGCTTTGCATCGCTTTCCTGTTTATCACCGTCCCACACACTTGCCAGCCGGTCTGCAAGTTCTTGCTGATCAACAACGACACGAATCGCGCCGCCGCGTTCCATGTCTCTGACGATGGTAGCGAAATTGATCACATGTGGGCCCGTGATGACTGCACAACCCCAAGCCGCCGCTTCGATCGGATTATGGCCACCTCGAGGTACCAAACTACCGCCTATAAACGCCGCGTCAGCTAAGCCCAAGAAGGCGCTTAATTCGCCCAACGTATCGATTATCAAGACGTCTGTATCGGTATTGATCGTCGCTTTCTCGCTACGACGTTGATAGCTAAGACCCGCCTTCTCAAGCAGCTTGATAATGTCACCAGTGCGGCTCGGGTGTCTGGGGGCCAGCAATAATCGTGTTTCGATACCGCGCTGAGCCAGTGCCTGGTAAGCGTCGATGACTAACTGTTCCTCACCGGGGTGGGTACTGGCTGCAGCCCAAAGGGGTCGGGATTTAATATCACCACCCAACTCACTTTTAATCACTTCGAGCTGGCCTCGCCTGGCCGCCAGATCAATATCAAACTTGATACTGCCCACCACCTGCATGGCATCAGGATCAGCACCTATACGGCGAAAACGTCGATCGTCTGACTTTGATTGAGCGGCAATCAGGCTGAAGCCTTTCAAGGTCTCTCGAGTGAAGTCACCCAAGCGTGCATAACCTCGAGCGGAGCGCGCAGA
The DNA here is from genome assembly GCA_965657765.1 of Luminiphilus sp. GTDB lineage: Bacteria > Pseudomonadota > Gammaproteobacteria > Pseudomonadales > Halieaceae > Luminiphilus. Next base: position 23,180 of record CBFHQN010000009.1, read on the forward strand.
CAGTCGAGCATTCACTAGCGCAACAGGAATACCTTGTTCACCAGCCGAGGCCATGATGTTGGGCCAGATCTCAGTCTCCACCATGACAACAAGTTGAGGCGACCAATGACGCAAAAAGGCACCCGTGACAAGCGGCGTATCGAATGGGAACCAAGTGTGTTCAACACGGTCACCAAAAAGCTTCTGCGTCTGCTCCGAACCCGTCGGTGTTGTGTTGGTGATTAAGACGGCTTTGTCTGGCCACTCTTGCAGCATTCGCTCAACCAAGGGTGCAACAGCTAATAACTCGCCGACTGAGACAGCGTGAACCCAGATTAAGCCATCACCCGAACGCACGCGACGCGGCATGCCAAGCGCAAAGCGGCGCCACCACTGGCGACGATAGCCTGGCTCGTTCACACTTTTTACTAACAGTCGCAGCACAAAGAGTGGCGATAGCAACGAAATCAGCAAACTGTAGAGAAAACGCGCCATAGTGATAGGGGATAATTAAGCGTGATGAAAATTCTAGGATTCAGCCATTACGCCATATACTGACGCTTTTTATGGAGCCTATCATGACACCGACCCGGTTTGCCGACGTTAAGGGCTTCCTTCCCGAAAATGAGGCTGCACAACTTGCAGATTGGGCACACAAAAGTGCCTCTTTGGGCCCACTTCTTGAAATAGGAAGCTACTGCGGGCTGTCGACGCTATGGCTAGCAGAGGCTGCACGTAAGTCGAACACCGTTGTGTTCGCAGTCGACCATCATCGGGGTAGCGAGGAGCATCAAGTTGGCGAATTCTTTCACGATGAGGCGTTGACGGATGAGGCTGGGCGATTTGACTCGCTACCTGAATTTCGCCGCAACCTTCTGGCACATGAAGCAGAAGATGTTGTTATCCCCATTGTCGCGCCAGCAACGCTCGCAGCTCAGCACTGGACCACGCCCCTGGGACTTTTGTTCATCGATGGCGGGCACAGCCTTGATGCGGCACTTGCAGACTATCGGAATTGGTCGCAGCACGTGGTTAACGGTGGGCTATTAGTTATTCACGACGTCTTCCCACACATCGCCGAAGGAGGGCAAGCACCGCACGCGATTTGGCAGCTGGCAAAACAGTCTGGTTTATTTGAGCCCGCGGGGAGCTGTGACAGCATTCGCGCATTGCGAAGGCTATAAACAGAGCTCGTAGGGAGAAAAGCGTTAGTTTACGAGCTTTCGATGTTCCGCAATACCGGTCTTAGACTCATTCACCTCAGTGAAAAGATGGGACGCTGCCGTGTGCTGACTTAAGGCATCCGCAGCCAAGAGCAAAGCGCCCGACGTCCACGTTGGCTGTTCGAGCGGCCACAAGATTTCTTCGACGAATTGGTAGCCGGTCCAAAAAACACCCGCTTCATCGCGCCATTGCCACAGAGCGTCAAAAAGCGTTTGTGCTCGCGCGGTCTCGCCAACAGACAAAAGCGCCATCGTCAGCTCACAAGACTCAGCCACCGTTACCCACGGCTGATGATTTTCACAGCGGCAACCCAGACCGTCTTCGACAAACTCATCCCAGCGCGCATTGATCCGCTCCAAGCCTTGTTCATTCTGAAACACGCCTGCCAAGACCGGATAAAACCAATCCATCGCATATCGCGACTTACTTTCCCAATTGCGATCAAAGCGCTCAGGGCGGTGTCGCAGTGCAGTCCCTAACTTCTGCCGAGCCGTTCGCCACTTAGGGCGAAGGACACCAACCGCACGCGCAATATGCAGTGCGCACTCGAGCGACTTGTAGACGGAACTACTACCCGTGACTAACGCATCATCCATCGGCTCGCCAAGCGTATCACAGGCCCAAGCAACCTCTCCGTGTTCGGATTGCATCGAAATAACAAATTCGATTGCTGCATCGACCGCGGGAAATAAGCGGTTCAAGAAATCTCGATTCCGGGTGATCAGGAAGTGGTGCCAGACACCCGTGGCGATGTAAGCAACGTAGTTAGTCTCGCGACGGGTCACATTTGATGGTTCACCATCGATGTATGAGGCCCACCAACTGCCGTCTTCGAGCTGCTCATCAACCAACCAGTCGTAAGCCCGCTCCGCCGCCACGTATTCACCCGCAATGCTCAGCCCCATGGCCGCCTCAGTATGATTCCAGGGGTCAGTATGCCCCCCCTCAAACCAGGGGATTTCTCCGTTATCGCGCTGCACAGCCAATAGGTAATCGATCGTTGGCTGTAACTCTTTTACAGGATAGGAGTAGGGTGTTTGAGGAGTAATCGCCATCGACCTGATCTACCTCACACCTTGGGCGTCTGACGTATGAGCACCCGAACTATCAACATCTGAACTTTCACAATCTGACCTGTCAAAGTAGAGCGCAACGCTCTTTCCCATCCAAGGATTCATCAAAGCATCGAGCGCGCGCGTGAGTAACGGTCGCTTCATTAAGTCCCATACCAAAAATTGATGATAGGCCCGCAGCAGCCACGGCTCTTTTTCAGCATTCCAAAATAGACACTTCAGCCACCAATAAGGCGCGTGCAGTGCGTGCGCACCGTGTCGCCGTGTGCCTTCAAAATCGTAGCGCTCAACCTCACGTTGAAGATGATTAGCGTTGAAGATCCGAATGTGACCCCCGGGGGTTTTAGGGTATTCGTCACTGAGGAGCCAGCAAACCTTTTCAGGCCAAGCCCTGGGCACAGTGATACATAATTTGCCGTCAGGCTTCAGAACGCGATCGATCTCTTCAATAAAACTGATGTAGTTCGGAATGTGTTCCAATACCTCGGAACAGATAAGTCGATCCACGGAGTTATCCGCCAACGGCAAACTCATGCCGTTAGCCTGAATAAAGCTCACATCGCCCGCTGGGTTGCGAAGCTCCATATCTGAAATACGGGACTTTGCCGTTTCAAGGTCTGAAAACGCGAGATCAAAGCCGACAACAGTCACACCCTCTGCCATGTAGGCCGTCAGCGAATGCCTTCCCTCGCCGCACCCCAAATCAACGCAGATCTGACCGGGTTGAAGATCAAAATAGTCAAAATCAACGGTCAGCATTGGCCAATGCGCTCTCGGTAATACGCTTCCATGCGCTCAGCGCAACGCTCCCAACAAAAATGCTGTTCAACCCGCTGAAGCCCCCGAGAAACATACTCATGTCTGAGGGACGCGTCGTCAAATAGTCTTCTAATTTGCTGCGCCAGCGCGTCGCCATCACCCGGTGAAACAACGAGTGCAGCATCCGCAACCACCTCTGCCAAAGCACCTCCATTGGTCGACACCAAAGGCACGCCGCAGGCCATTGCCTCGACAGCCGGCAGCCCAAAACCCTCATACATTGATGGCACAACCGCGACCGTCGCTTGGGCGTACTTTTCTACCATCTCTTCATGGCTAATGCCTTTGCAACAGTCGATACAATCGGTAAGCCCAAGTGAGTTGATCAGCCTTTGCGTCTCTCCATCGGGCTTAGGGCGACCAACGAGTGTCAGTCTAATATCGGGATAGTCCGGCCTCAACGCAGCAAGCGCTCTCAACAGATGCGATAAACCTTTAAGCGGTGCATCCGCAGATGCGGTGGTCATAAGCCGATACGGCTCTCGAGTTATCGCCGGAAGTGGGCGAAACATTTCTGTATCCACCCCCAAATGCATCACAGATATCGCCTCGGGCGTTACCCCAAAATCCGTGGCGATATCCGTGGCAGAGGTGCTCGAGACAGTAACCACTGAATTCAACTGGGGTGCTACTCGCTTTTGCATCCGCAAAAAGCCATGCCACCGATGAATCAAGAGGCGCATGTACCACTTTGGCTCCGCCGCCAGTGCGACACGGTAATCACGGGTAATGGGGTGATGAATAGTGGTGACGAGAGGCAGGCCTCGAGTTTGTAATTCTAGAACACCGTCCGCAATTGTTTGGTTGTCATGAATGATGTCGAAGTCACGTTCGCGACCAACAAACCATTTTTTAACGCGCTCCCCAAAGGTATAGGGCTCAGCAAACCCACCGGTTAACTTACTGAACCACTCGATACGCTCGAGACGCGAGAAGAAATGCCGAGGCCTGACAGATCTCAAGCCATTCGCGTACAAGTCGAGGCTCTCGAGTTTCACCAAGTCAATGTCGTCGTCCAAATGCGGATAAGGAGGTCCAGAGATCACAGTAACACTGTGCCCTCGTCGGCGCAGATAACGCGAGAGGTAATTGAGATAGACACCTTGGCCACCCGAGTGTGGTGCAGATCGATAGCCCAGTAGCGCAATTCGCAGTGGACTTTCAGCAACGTTCGACGATGCAGTCACGGTGTCAGACAATCGAGAATTCACGCGGGAGCACCCACCAAAGTTGGCAGGGAGTATGCCAATAGCGCCCTAGCGAAACAACAAGGTTCTAACGGGTGGCTAGCGGATACAGCCTCATTAAACACACCGAATCAGCCGATCTGCGACTCGCCACTCATAACGCGTGCTGTTATCCACTCGCAGCAGGTTTTGAGAATCGCTTCCTGCTCCGGCTCGTTAAACAGTTCATGGTACATGCCGTCATAGATTGTGCACTGCTTGTCGCTCGAGGCAAGCATGTCTACAAACTCAGTGGAGGCCGAAGCAGATGTGAGCTGATCTTCTGCGCCGTGGAGTAACAGCACGGGCAAGCTGATGTCTTTCGCACTCGCCATAACCCGCGCACCCTCATCAAACAGCGACACGACCATTCGCGCAGGAATGTTCTCGTGATGAACAAGCGGATCAGCGACGTACTCTTCAACAACAGCAGGGTCTCTGCAGATAGCGTTAGCGTCGAGTTCGAGCGCTTTAAGTCCGGGCGCCACAGCGCTAAAAATGCGAAGTAGAAGAACTTGCCACGCCGGAGGCGGGGTGGGTACGCCCAAGGCTGGGCCCGTCATCAACAGCCCCGCGTAATCCTTTGCTGCACCTAGAACAGTACTCGCCGCAATGAGGCCACCCAAACTGTGCCCAACCAGATAAACCGGCATCGAGGGAAACTCTTGAGCAATATGAGCTCGAAGCTCGGCAACACCGTCAGTTAGCTCACTGAATCGGTTGACAAAGGCGCGCTTACCCGGGGATTGTCCGTGCCCCAAGTGATCAAGTGCGAATACGTGGAGCCCCGTTGCATTAAAGGCGGCTGCTACATGCTCGTAGCGCCCAGAATGCTCGCCTAAGCCATGGCTAATGAGCACAACCGCACGAGCTTGATCGCCTGCAGGCCACGATCGATAAAACAGTCCACTGCGCAGCTTTCCCATTGATTTATCCATCGTCGCCCCCGTTTTATAAATTATTGTTTTATCAAATATTGGTCTCAGCGTTGGTCGGTATCGGCGCTCGCACACCTCAGAGCGCGGTTTACAGCTGCACCCCCAGTGCCAAACATCACCACCTCACTCTACTCTCGTGGCTTTTACTGTTGTGCCCTTTTACAGTTGTGCCTTTGAAAGCCTCTTTAGACCTACTGAAAGCGCTTGAGCATTCTTTACGCCTTTGCAGGCCTAATTAGGCCTCCGCCAATTAGCTTACCGAAGTCAGCCAATCACCGTACTGCGCTTCTCGACCACGGACTGTGTCGAAGTAGATTGATTGCAACTTTTCTGTGAGCGGGCCGCGCGTACCTGATCCGATAGGCCGGCTATCTAGCTCACGGATTGGCACTACCTCAGCTGCGGTGCCCGTAAAGAAAGCTTCGTCGGCCACATAAAATTCATCGCGAGTAATTCGGCGTTCCTTGATTTCATAACCAAGGTCGGCCGCAATTCGGAAAATGCTGTCACGCGTAATTCCCTCAAGGCAGGAGGTCAGTTCGGGCGTGTAGACTTTGCCATCTCGAACGACGAAGACGTTCTCACCACTTCCCTCAGCCACGTATCCCTCGTTGTCCAAAAGGAGCGCTTCCTCGCAGCCAGCGTCCAGCGCCTCTCGAAGTGCAAGGATTGAGTTGATGTAATTACCGTTAGCTTTGGCTTTACACATGGTGATGTTGACGTGGTGACGCGTGTAGCTCGATGTTCTGACGCGTATACCGCGGTCTCTCGCCTCAGGATCCATGTAAGACGGCCAAGACCAAGCGGCTACCATGACATGCGTCTTCAGATTGTCTGCACGGAGCCCCATACCCTCGGACCCGAGAAAACACATTGGTCGTATGTACGCTTCATCAAGGTGATTGACTCTGACAACCTCGCGCTGCGCCTCGTTGAGCGTCTCTTTGTCGTAAGGCATGTCCATCTGCAGGATCTTCGCAGAGCGAAACAAGCGGTCGGTGTGCTCTTTCAAGCGGAAGATGCAGGTACCCTGATCTTGAGTTGCGTAGGCGCGAACGCCCTCAAATACACCCAATCCGTAGTGGAAGGTGTGTGTGAGTACGTGAACTTTTGCTTCCTCCCAAGGAACAAGCTCTCCATCCAACCAGATTGATCCCGTCAGCTTAGACAGATCCATAAAAATTCCTTACATCCACCGCGCGGCCAAAACGTCGCGCATTATAAATTTGGCAATAAGTCGGCACAGTTGGCCCGCGCTCTGGCCATCGATTCCGTGGCTTGGGCGAGGTCGTCCTCCGTATCGTAAGACATAGCAATACGATGCGTTGCAGCTCTCAATTGTAAATACGCATCGCGCAAACTATTAGCATTATCTTTGCTCAAAATACCCGCCCCCTCGAAGGAATCCAAAATGCGGACAACGTCCGACCAACAGCAGACTTGCGGATGGCTGGCGGCGTGTTTAAGCACCAGGTATTGGACCACAAATTCAATATCGACAATACCGCCGCGGCCGTATTTCAGATCTATTTGCTTGGACTTTGCCCCGATATCGGCTCGATGGTCGCGCATTTTATGTCGCATCGACGTCACGTCATTGGTTAGCAACGTGTCATCTCGATGCTTCGAGAGCACTGCAACGCGTAATTCCTCGACCTTCTTTACCAACGCTGATCCACCGGCAATGACGCGTGCACGAACCAACGCCTGATGCTCCCAAGTCCACGCATCGGACTCCAGATACTTTTTTAGTGCGGGAAGCGAAGTAACCAACAGACCAGAGTCGCCATTGGGCCTTAATCTCAGGTCTACCTCGTAGAGCCGACCACCCATCATATTGGTCGAGAGAATATGAATTACCCGCTGTGCCAAGCGCGTGAAGAAACGCTGGTTATCAATCTGTTTAGGCCCTGCAGTAAGACCCTCTTCACCCGATGCGATGAAAACCAAATCGAGATCAGACTCATAGCTCAACTCGATACCACCAAGCTTGCCGTAGGCTAGTACACAAAACTCTGAGCCATTCGTTGGCTCACCGTATTTATTTGCAAGATCGCGATATGCCACGGCCACCGCACGCTCGACGATAACCTCCGCGAGAAAACTGAGATTGTCGCTCACCTTCATCAGCGGAATCGAACCTTCGAGCTCGCTGACAGCAACACGAAAAGTAATCGCCTCCTTTAGTCGACGAAGGTGCTGCATAACAGCCTCAAGATCGTCGGGATCCACATAAGTCGTTAACGCATCAAGCTGCTCGCGGATATCCTCTTTGCTGGGCACAGTAAATAAGCGTTTCGGGAACAGCAGTTCGTCCAGCAACTCCGGAGTGTCTTTAAGCTTTTTAGTGATTGACGAACTTCTCGCTACCAAACTAACAAGCCGTTCACGCGCCTGTGGGTTCTCAGCCAACAAAGAGAGATAAGCGCTTCGCTTCAAAATAGCAGTGACTATGGAGAGTACGCGAGCGAGCGCGGTGCCCGGTTCAGGGTGTTGATCGACCTCTTTAACAAGAAGCGGCAAAACCTTCTGTAACCTCTGCGTGGCCTCCGCGTCCATCACACGAAAGCGCGTCTCTTGGATAAATGCCATCAATGTCGTGGCCAGTATCGCCGTAGATCTCAACGACAAAGCCCGCAATGCGCTGCTGTCGAGGAAGGGGGCATCCGAATCGATCCCCAAAATCAGGTTTTCCTGCGTGCGCGAGTCCGTCAACAAGGCTTCAAACTCACCGGCAATAGCTGACCGGCTAGCAGCTGTCGCCGCTGTCACGGCGTCCCAATTTTGAACCCCCAGAAGCATACTAAGGGCTTTTTGATCGTTTGGACTTGAGGGAAGCTCATGGGTTTGCTCATCTCTAAGCGCCTGTATCCCATGTTCGAGTTGCCTCAAGTATCGATAGTCCTTTTGTAAACGCTGAGCGACCTCCGACGACAGGCAGTCTTCACCCGCCAATGCTTTTACAGACTCCTCAAACCCTACTTTTTGGATGCCAGGAATACGCCCGCCTCGAACCAGCTGATGAGATTGAACGATAAACTCCGCTTCCCGAATCCCGCCTGGGCCCCGCTTAACGTCATGGGCCAAGCCCTTTTTGGCCCTTTCCGTATCAATAAGTGCCTTCATGCTGCGCAGACCATCGATGACGCCAAAGTCGGTGTAGCGTCGGTAGACAAATTGGTTAGCCAGCCGCTGGAATGGCCCAATTTGAGCTGGTGTGCCTGTGATACATCGCGCCTTCAATAGCGCGTATCGCTCCCAATCACGGCCGTGTTGCTGGTAGTAGTTCTCTAGGGATGGATAACTTGCCACCAGCGCACCGCTATCGCCAAACGGCCTCAACCGGGTATCAACTCTGAAAACACGACCGTCGATCGTCACTAAATCGATGAGACGAATCACCGTTTGCGCAATACGCGTGAAGTACTCTTGGTTACTTGTGCTAGAGCGGCCTCCTTGCGTGGTACCGGGTTCGTCGTAGATAAACATGATATCGATATCTGAGGAGAGGTTGAGCTCACGCCCCCCTAGCTTACCCATGCCAACAACAATCAGTTTTTGGACAACCCCCGTGTCGTCACCAACTGCCTCCCCATAGCGCTTGCTAATAGCCTTTTCTGCATAGCTCACTGCACATTGGATAACAAAATCTGCGAGCTTGGTCATTGCGGCCAAGGTCTCATTCAACCCATTTTCGCTAGTAAAGCTTCGCCAAACGATGTGCAGCATTGCACGTTGCCTCAAAACTCTGAGACTTTTTACAACCTCTTGCTCACCCTGCTCACAAAGGCTCTCGGAATTAACGCTTGCCAACAGGAGATCGATCGTGGGCTGAGTAAAGTCCGCCTCTTCTTCCACCCAGTCGATCTGACGCTCTACTAAGGTGCGGAAAAACTCGCTGGCAGCCAGAATACGACACGCTGCGCTGTCATTCGTGGTGTCTGGGATTGCGCTCTCGAGCGTTGCATCAATATGTGCAATTAAACGCTGGTATCGCTCACTACCGAGTCGATTGGCTAACAAACTTAGCTGATCATGCTGCATCATTGATATCTTTATCGCCCCTCCCCAGCCATCTGCGCTCACGTGCTCGTCTCTACTTCAAAGTGATGCGAGGAGCGTTTCACGGTTCCGGCATCAAAATACAAAGGGTATGAACACAAACTAAGTCCGAATATACTCTGCTCGGCGGACAGGGTGCAGTGACGAATTTACTGCAATAGTCCTGCAACAATCACTCAATAACCTAAGAGAAACCAACCCGGTAGGACGACAACATGGAAATGCTCGCCGCTAACAGCGGGATCATATTGTTTCTAGTGCTGGGTTTCGGCATCTTCATGGCCTGGGGCATCGGCGCCAACGACGTTGCCAATGCGATGGGCACTTCTGTTGGCTCTGGCGCGCTCACGCTCAAGCAAGCAATCATTATTGCTGCCGTCTTTGAATTTCTGGGTGCTTTTCTCGCCGGTGGCGAAGTCACTAGCACCATTCGAAAGGGCATCATCGACCCCGCTCTGTTTGAAGCGATACCCGATAAGTTTGTACTTGGAATGTTGTCCGCCCTGTTGGCAGCAGCAACCTGGCTGCTCGTTGCGAGCAACCGTGGCTGGCCCGTTTCGACAACACATTCTATTGTCGGTGCAATTGTGGGGTTCTCGGCGGTTGTTGTGTCAGTCGATGCGGTTAACTGGGGCAAGGTCGGCGAAATCTCAGCCAGCTGGGTGGTATCTCCGCTCCTCGCCGGCAGTATCGCCTGGTGCCTTTATAAGAGCGTTGAGGCACTCGTACTTAATACGAGCGATGCCCGTGCCAGTGCAGCACGATGGGTCCCCGTCTATATGTGGATGGTTGGGTTCATGATCTCGATGGTCACAATGCTAAAGGGCCTGAAGCATGTTGGCGTAGATATTGACCTTGGAACGGGGTCGGCGTTTATCGACTCAGCGCTACTCGCGGCATTAATCGGCCTATTAGTCGCAGCAGCCGGTGGCTTTTTCGTTCGTCGGCAACTGGCAAATAACGCGAATTTAGGCATTGAGGGCATCTTTGGCATCTTGATGATTTTTACCGCTTGCGGGATGGCCTTTGCACACGGATCCAACGACGTAGCTAACGCAATCGGTCCTGTTGCAGCTGTTGTGCAAACTGTCCAAGACGGCGGCGCTATTGCTGCGAAGTCTGGCATGCCCTGGTGGGTCTTATTAATTGGCGGTGCAGGTATCGTTCTTGGTCTTGCAACCTATGGCTGGCGCGTTATCGGAACAATCGGCTCGAAAATTACTGAACTCACGCCAAGCCGCGGCTTTGCCGCAGAACTGGGAGCAGCGGGCACGGTTGTCATCGCCTCCGGAACAGGCTTACCTATCTCAACAACGCATACGCTAGTTGGTGCGGTGCTGGGTGTCGGTCTCGCGCGCGGAACAGCGGTAGTCGACTTTGACGTGGTCAAACAAATCGTTAGTTCGTGGCTCGTCACGCTGCCGATTGCAGCGGTTCTCTCGATCAGTTTCTATTTCCTGCTCAACGCGTTGCTCGGATAATCGGAGCGAGCCGCCAAATGAGTACTACTGACACCATCGATTGGTTCCGAAATACAGCTCCGTATATCAATACACATCGCGGCACCACCGTTGTCGTTGGCCTCAGAGCCGGCGCCGTCTCTCAAGACAACTTCATCAATGTGGTGCACGATCTTGCACTGATGCAGTCGCTTGGAATGCGCTTAGTGATTGTTCACGAGCACGCAAGTCTCGAAAATGCGCCGATATCTCAAGACACGATGACAACTATCCTTGCTGAAATTGCATCTGAGCGCAGTCAAATTGAGCGCATGTTCTCAATGGGGTTACCGAACTCACCACTGCACAACGCAAAACTGAGGGTTATTAGCGGTAACTTTGTGACGGCCCGCCCGGCAGGTGTCCTCCAGGGAACAGACCACGGCGCCCTAGGCGTCGTTCGGCAGGTTGATGTCGCCGGGATAACCCACGCTCTCGATGGTGCGGCAATATGCTTATTGTCTGCCACGGGCCATTCGCCCGCGGGCGATACATTTGCCGTCAACGCACTGGAGCTAATGCGTGTTGTTGCCCGCAGCCTCGCTGCAGAGAAACTGATTGTAATGTCTGAGCACGAGGGTGTTACACGGGACGATGGGTTACTGGTGAGGCAACTTACGGTTGAAGATGCACGCAGTTGCAGCGCTAAGGCAGAGCGTGGCATGGGCGGCAACATCGCACTCGCATGTGATGCCTGCGATGACGGTGTGCCGAGGGTTCATCTTGTGAGCTATCGCTGTGATGGCGGGTTGATCAAAGAGCTTTACACGCACGACGGCGCTGGAACACTCATCTCCTCTGACGAATACGAGCAAATAGTGACCGCGCAGAGCCATGATCTCGCAGGTATTCTCGAGCTGATAAGGCCGCTACAACAAGAAGGCGTTCTCGTCGAACGCTCTAACGAGCAGGTTGCGGCAGACCTCAATCATTTCACAGTGATCACCAAGGACAGCCGAGTTATCGCTTGTGCGGCGCTGTATCCAAATACGGCAGATACCATTGGTGAAATTGCTTGCGTAGCCACCCACCCGGATTACAGAGACTCGGGGCACGGCGAGCGCCTTATCGAGAAGCTTGTTGAAACAGCACAAGAACTGCACCTAAAACAGGTCTACGTGCGTACCACACAGACGGGGCACTGGTTCCGAGAGTTAGGTTTTCAACCCATCGAGCAAACCGCACTGCCACCCACTGAGCAGGCAAAATCGTCTCGAGACAGAAATTCAAATACGCTGATACGCGCAGTCTAATAGCGCTGTTCGCGACCACAGGAGAAGTACCATGCCCGAGTATCGTTCTAGAACCTCCACCGCCGGCCGAAATATGGCAGGAGCGCGAGCACTTTGGCGTGCAACGGGCATGAAAGACGGTGACTTCGAAAAGCCCATTATTGCCGTCGTTAACTCATTCACTCAGTTTGTCCCAGGCCACGTCCACTTAAAGGACCTTGGCCAGTTGGTGGCTCGGGAAATCGAAAGTGCGGGCGGTGTTGCCAAGGAGTTCAATACCATCGCGGTCGATGATGGCATCGCCATGGGACACGACGGCATGCTGTATAGCCTACCGTCGCGCGACATCATTGCCGATTCGGTTGAATACATGGTGAATGCACATTGTGCCGATGCGATGGTCTGCATTTCTAATTGCGACAAGATCACACCCGGAATGCTCAATGCGGCGATGCGACTAAATATTCCAGTGGTCTTCGTATCTGGTGGCCCGATGGAAGCCGGTAAGACTGCCTTGTCGGAACACAAGCTAGACCTCGTGGATGCGATGGTTATTGCGGCTGATAGCAGTGCAGACGATGCCAAAGTTGAAGCTTATGAGCGCTCTGCGTGTCCAACCTGCGGTTCCTGCTCGGGCATGTTCACTGCCAATTCCATGAACTG
>CBFHQN010000010.1:0-24144 GCA_965657765.1 Luminiphilus sp.
CAGGGCTCAGGGCTCAGGGCTCAGGGCTCAGGGCTCAGGGCAATAAGGTTAAGCTCTTGGAACTGCGGTTCATAGCGGCGCTCTGGCAAACTTATCCGCATCCCACGACCGTCGCAGACCGTCGGCAATGATCAGGCCGAGTGGTGCAGAGGCCCAGATAGAGATCAAGAGCGAGGCACTTTCCCACTCCCGCAATAAGGGCCCAGTCACAATAAGCAGGACGCGGAACAGCCAAAACGCACCGTACATGGCGCCGACAAAACGAATCATCCAGACCCGGTGCTGCTCCCAGTCTTTCTGCACAGCAGTTCGCCAGCCCATCACTGCAGTACCATAGACACAAAGCGACATCGAGTAGAAACCCCATTCTGCCCAAATGCCACCGTAAGGTGAGACAGCGTCATGCTCACTTGCGAGATAAAGCGCAGCGACCGTACCGATGGTCAAGAAGGCCATAGTAAGCCGTCCCAACCAAGCATGATTAAAGCCAGATGCCGAATGACCGGGCCTCAAAAGTTGGATGTGCATTAAGACAAACACTACCGAATTGCAGGCTAAGTGGAGGTAAAGTGCGTTCGTTCTCAACGAGGGCGCCTCAACAAACCGGTCGAAAAATGCAACTCCCCAGGTCTGATGAAGCTCAAAAGTAGCACCCCATAACGAACAGGCGTTATCGACGCACGTAGTCATCGCCAGAGGCATATCGCCACTCGCGAGTCCGAGGTTGTCAAAAAAATCATAGAGACTGATAAAAAAGGCGATCCCCGCAGGCGCGCCCTCGATCAGGTAGCGAATATTTAGAAACAGCAATAGCACGAGTCCGAAGCCTGCAATCACTGGCCAGTATCGAGGGCGAGAGAATCCTCTGGCGATGAGTACCGCCCACACCAACACAGCTCCGTAAAAACCAAGCACACCTACGGGCATCGTTATTTGCCTCACTATTATTATTTAATCAGCTACAACTCAGGTGGAGCTGGCAGCACAGACTTGATAATGACTCAGCCAGCCTTTAAAACAAAGCAATGATCTGCACGCCGACATTCAGTTTTATTCACCTGCACAAAACCGGTGGTCAATCGATTAATGAGCTGCTGTTAAGCCATATACCCGGCGCAACGGAAATCGGTTACCACTTGCCAGTGGCACATCTTCCCTCTCAAGCGCAGTCGCTTCCCATAATCGGTGTCATCCGCAATCCTTGGGATTGGTATGTATCGTGGTATGCCTTCAATAACCTCAAAGGCGTTAAAAACCCACTGTTCAATATCGTGTCGCGCGGCAAACAGGCGGGCTTTAAAGAAACGATTGAGAATCTACTTAGATACCCTGAAAACACTACTCGCAATGAAATATTCAAAAAATCTCATCGCGCACTCCTGCCAGAAAACTTCGAAAACGACGGTGGTTCCGGCTTCACCAAGGACTGTGTAGGCTTCTTCGAATCAGACCAAAAAGGCTATTACAGCCTTCTCGTTGAGCGCATGTTTGGGGAGGGGTCGGACACTGTAAAACTGCTGCGCTTCGAGAGCCTCGCCAATGACCTAAGAAGTGCAATGTCTCTGCTCAAGGTTCCTGAAGCAGTTGAAATCCTCGCCGCATTGGATCAGCAACCCCGCAAGAACAGCTCGGCCAGAGGCCATTACGCGCACTATTACGATGATGAACTCCGCGACTTAGTGGCGGAAAAGGAACACTCGATCATTCATCGTTTCGGCTACGTGTTCGAAGCGCCCCCACGAAATAGCTCAGCACCGCCTTTAGCGCCCGGTAGGCGAGTAACCAAGGTGGGCAACCAACGAGTGAACTTCTTAAGAATTTGCGAAAATCAGGACGTCTCTGAGCTAAAGGCCAAAGTAGCTCGGTTTACAGAGGCCGACTGGGCGCAATCCGATCGACATACCCAATTTGATATCCACAAAGAGACGCAGAGCATTCAACTTCTCGGCGACGACATGTCGCATACACCGCCGCAAAAGACACGCTATTTCGATCTATTGGCGGCAGACGTTGCCCCCATCATTGAGCGCTTAAAAGGTCACTTTGGTCGCGAGGGTGTTTTTATCCGGGTGCTTATTGCGCGGCTCAACGCACAATCGCAAATCAAACCTCATGTTGATAAGGGGTACTCGCTCATCAACTGTAATCGCGTTCACGTACCCCTTTTCACCAACGATCAAGTTCAGTTCTCCGTCGGCGGAGAATCACGAATACTCAATGAGGGCGAGGTCTGGGAAATCAATAATGCAGATGTGCACGCAGTCACCAACGCATCTAATTCGCACCGCGTCCACCTAATCATTGACTGGACACCGCGCGAGACACTACTGAGAGAGAAGAAACCCTTCCGCATGGATCTACCTATATTTTATCAAAGTGCTGCTCGCGTAATCAGCTAAAGGTTGGGAAGCGCAACACAGTCGGTGGAGGTTGGATCGAAGAGTTAATTTTGTGATCTTAGTCTAGTTTTTGTCACGAATTGGCTTGAGTCTGACTAGCGATAAAGCTAGTTTGGAGAACGCAAGGATGCACTTCTATCATTTCCGAAACCAGAGAGAGGAAGGGACTGGGTCGGATACTAATGGAGGTGCGTCATGCATACCCCATCCGTGTTTCGTGGCATTGCCGCCGCTGTTCTCGCTTATCTTTGTCTCGCCGTGTCGCTCCAAGTGCAAGCGAACGACATTCCAAATCTAGGTCTTACCCAACACGTATCCGGCGGCTACGCACCCGATACTGTGATCGTTAAGTTTCGGCCATCGGCAAACGCGAGTAAGAAAGCGCGCGCTAGGGGTCTTGTTAACGCGGCCTCCAACCGGCAGTTCAAAATTGTAAAGGGGCTTGAAAAACTGAAGCTCAAAAAAGGCCAGTCGGTTAATCAGGCGGTTAAGCGATTACAAAAACTGCCTTTCGTTGAGTACGCGGAGCCCGATTTTCTTGTGCAAAAGGCGACTAACGATCAGTACTACAGTCTGCTTTATGCAATTGATAACACGGGGCAAACGGTTGCCGGCGCCTCAGGCACACCCGACGCTGATATGGACGTCGTCGAAGCCTGGAACATCCAGACAGGTGATCCGAATCTCGTCATTGCGGTCATCGATGAAGGTGTCCAATGGGACCACCCTGACCTTGCTAACAATATGTGGCGAAACCCGGGAGAAGTTGCGGGTAATGGTATCGACGATGACGGCAATGGCTTCGTTGACGATATTTATGGCTACGACTTTTACAGTAATGATGGTGACCCTATGGACGAGGGCGGTCACGGAACTCACGTAGCCGGCACTATTTGTGCGGAAGCGAATAACGGCATTGGCATCGCGGGGGTGGTTCAACAGTGCAAAATTATGGCCCTGCGTTTCTTGGGCCCTCAGGGTGGTAGTACATCAGACGGTATTGCGTCGATCGACTATGCCGTTCAAATGGGTGCCAAGATCTCCAACAACAGCTGGGGCGGTGGCGGCTTCTCGCAAGCGCTTTATGACTCAATTGCGGCGGCTCGCGATGCCGATCATATTTTCTTGGCTGCAGCGGGTAATGACGGTACCAACAATGATGGCGGACCGCATTACCCCTCCAACTACAATTTACCAAATGTCATCTCTGTGGCAGCGACTGATAACAATGACGCGATTGCGAGCTTCTCTAACTTCGGCGCGACCTCCGTTGATATCGGAGCACCGGGTGTTGATATTGCCAGCACTTACCCAGTGTCATTGGTCCAAAACCCAGATGTCCCCTATGCCTATTTGAGTGGTACCTCAATGGCCACGCCCAACGTCACCGGTGTTGTAGCGCTGATTCGCAGCGAATTCCCTGACTGGAATTACCAGCAGGTAATCGATCACCTGTACGCCACAGCTCGGCCCGCGGCGTCCATGGCTGGCATCACCACAACAGGTGCAATAGCAAACGCCGAAGCTGCCATGGCCGGTGGGGAACCACCGACCCCACCTGCGACACCGAGTGGCTTGACTGCAGAAGCGACCGGTTACGATCGCGTTGTCCTTCGTTGGTCTGACAACGCCGACAACGAGGCCGCGTTTGTTATCGAACGCGACGGTGCCGAGGTGCAAACCGTAGGAAGTAATGCAACTAGCGCATTGGATACGGGCTTGGCTGGTTCAACCACATACAGTTACCGTGTCAAAGCGCGTAACAGTGCCGGCGACAGCGCATGGACGGACCTCGCTCAAGCAACCACCGACCAGACACCTCCCTTCCAGTCGCTTACTGTGGGAAGTGAAACAACGGTGGCAGGGACACTTGTCTCGGGTAACTACACCAGTACATTTGCAGCCGATGGTTCTGTTGAGCGTCTGCGGGAGCGCGAGTCGGGTGGACGCAAGAACAGCCGCTACAGCTACCTTGATCATCGCTGGACCATTAATGCGCCCTCGGGGGCTGCAACTCTCAACGTAGTTGGTTACTCCGATAACAGCAGCGACGGCGATCGTTTTGAAATCTCTTATAGAACCAATACGACTTCGTCCTGGACGACCGTTTGTGAACTCGCTATCGGTTCCCCGTCGACATGCACGGGCATTATAGGCGTACCTACGAGCTGCAGTGTCGCTGGCGCCTGTACCAATGTAGACGTGTTCATCCGTGTCTCTGACACCAACCAAGCACGTGGTACGCGCGCGCTCGACAGCGTTTATATCGACCAGATTGAGCTACTCGTTGAGAACGATTCAGGACCAGTAACACCACCAGCAGCGCCGTCGGGTCTCTCTGGTGATAACTCGGTTCCTGGTCAGATTTCGTTGAGCTGGACGGACAACGCCGACAGCGAAAGTAAATATGATGTGCAGCGTTCGGATGCCAGCAATGCCTGGACGACGATCGCCAGCCTAACTGCGGATAGCCAATTCTACGTGGACGACGGCGTTGCCTCCGCAACGACCTATCAGTATCGGGTGCGTGCGGTGAATAGCGGCGGTGCGGCTGACAGTAATGAGATCACGCTTACCTCAGCGGAAGTGGTTGCCCCCAACATCACGCTTTCAGCAAGTGGCTACAAGCGAAAAGGCTGGCAGTATGTCGATGCGTCGTGGGATGCGGGTGGTGCCGCGGTCGTTGTTTATCGCAACAGCACCACAGTTTATACAGGCTCAGGCAGCTCAACCACGGATGGCCGGATTGCAAAAGGTGGTGCGGTTTATGACTACCAGGTATGTCCACAAGGTCAGCCCCGTGGAAGCGACAGTTGTTCGAACGTCGTTAGGATTGTTTTCTAACAGGACTTCGGTACGTGAAGGCGGGTTATACCCGCCTTTTTTTATTCTCATAACGTGCTGTTATGGGCTCGTCACACCCCTGATTTAATAAGTCCCGCTTGATGAGCTTTGACTCGGGGCGCAGCATTGAAAGCCTTAGAGGTTCAGGAGGTCAAAAATCTGGAGATTTTCGACCTTTAACGAGAGGTGACCTCCTCACATATCATTTCGCGGCTTTGTATTGGCCATACACCTCGGGCAAAAACGAAGCCAGCTGACTGTATTCATTAGCGCAATGGAGCGCCAACTCCTGCGGTAAGCTTTCAGGCACAACCACTCGTTTAACAAGGGCATTATCGGCGAGTGCGGCAACGATCCGCAAAAGCCAACGGCGCACTTTTTAGCTTTTAAGAAGTGTCTCGGAATAGCGTGGGGACGCATCAAAATCATTGCGAGAAAATTATTCGACATGAAATTGTGTATTTACTCAGCAGTGCACGCCACAACCTCTGCCCCTCCAGAGACGCCGCCGCTGCCGCCCTGCGTGCCGCTATTGTCTAAGTTGCCGGAGAAATGAAAGAGCAGAAGTGTATTTATGTCAGCCTTGTATTCCCAACGAGGAACTGTGAAATCGCTGACAAATCGCACCGTATCACTTAGTCGCACTTCGTCTATCAAAGCATTAGAAGATTCGTCCCAGAAATGAGAATCAAACCCATTGCTTCCTATGGCAATTCTTCGATTCTCGCCTACTTGTGTGGGCAATCCTGTGACATCCTGGCTAGCGACCATGATACCGTTCACAAAGAGCTTTAAAGAGGAGCCATTATAAGTAGTCGCCACATGTGTCCATGCCTCGAGTTCTATATCTCCGTCACTAGACGTTATTGAGACCGCATTCGAGGAACTCCCATCCTTACTAAACCACATGCGTAACGCACCGTTTGGAGTTATTGAAAAACGGTACTCTCTCTCATTGCCTGTTGGACGATATTTATCGATCAATATTGAAGCTCTGTCGTTGAATGCTCTCATGTAGACCCTTGCTTCTAAGGTAAACATGTCACCTAGATGAATTGACTCAGAATCATTTATCCAGATTCGATCCAGATCCGACTCCCCTGGCAATGAGGCCGCCGAACCGCAAAACTTCGTTCCGACGTTGTTTGGTGTGGGTTCTGTTGACGCTGTCAAAAGGTAGGCTCGAGCTCTAGGAAGCCTTGGCATATCGGTCTCATCGGAAGGGCTTGATCCGGCCTCAATTTCAATATTATCGCCCCAGCCGTCACTGTCAGTATCAGTCGTCTCTTTAGGATCGTAAATAAAGGCGTCGCAGAGATCTCCCACGCCATCGCCATCCAGATCAGACTGATCAGAATTGGATATGAATGGGCAGTTATCTGATGCGTCAGGCACTCCGTCGCTGTCAGTGTCGAATCCTGTAAAGTTTGCGATAACTGTGCAGTCTGATGTGATCGCCGAAGTAGTAAACACTGTGCCCGACAACGATCCACCACAGGTGCCTCCTACAGTGCCTATTTCATAACCGGTATCAGCAGTAATCGTAAAGCTCGTCGTCGCATTCTCACCAACCGTTTGAGGCGTAGAGGGGCTAATCGAACCCCCTAAACCCGCTGATGGCGTGACGGTATAGGTGGTTGGCGGCAGCTCTGCAAATGATGCCGTCACCGTGCAGTCTGATGTGATCGCCGAAGTAGTAAACACTGTGCCCGACAACGATCCACCACAGGTGCCTCCTACAGTGCCTATTTCATAACCGGTATCAGCAGTAATCGTAAAGCTCGTCGTCGCATTCTCAACAACCGTTTGAGGCGTAGAGGGGCTAATCGAACCCCCTAAACCCGCTGATGGCGTGACGGTATAGGTGGTCGCCCCCCCCGCCACAACTCGAATGGGATAATAGGTAGCGTTATTACCATTGGAGCTTAGTGAATACTCAGGAATTTCATCTGTAGGGTCCAAGAAAACACCAAGAAAATAATCCCCGGGCGTCGTTTCGCTTGGCAGAACAATTACGTATGTCGTTTCTAGGGGGATATTTCTGACTAACCTAGGTTCATAAGTGTTCAATAATGGATCGGCAGGCGAAATAAAATCGTTAACCGATAAGTAAACGCCAAGTAATGGATTCTCGATATCCTTTTCACCATTATTTTCGAGAGTCACCTCCATTACAAAGGGTGTTCCTGTTTGGACCTCATAAACACCCAACCCATTAAACGAATCGATAATCGATAGTTCTACCCCTGAACCATAATCGGTAAGGATCCCTTTCTTGTGACTACTGTATTCTCCACTAGCTCCCGAATATCGCATTATTGACACACCAACATCCCGGTAAGTGTCGTCAGATGAACGTTTCCCATGCAGCTCTATCAAGCCGTTTGATAAATCCTCGCCAGGGCCATAAAAAACATCACCCGAATTTGTCCAGTTGAGGTGGGTGAAGTCACTGCCCATCATGTTATAAAAGCGATTTTCGTGAGCCATACCAACACAATGCCCCGCTTCATGAATAGCCGTGCCAGTCAGAGATCGCCCATTCACACCAAAGTTGTAGCTATTAAACAGGTCATCGGTTACCCATGGCTCATCACCAATGGCCATATCCGCTTCCGCGATTTCGCAGGTGCTGGGGTAATATGAGTAGCTGCAATACGCAGTCGGATGGTTCGGATCTTTAAAGAGCTCATTTTCTAAGTTGCCAACACCGTAACTAGAGTCGCTCACCTCATTGAGCGTTACCGATGAATCTGAATAGAGGGTGGCTCTGTCAGCGCCAAGCCTGTATGCGGTTAACTCATCGGTTGTTATGTTGTCGGCAACGTCGAAACTGACATGTCCATTGTTAAAACTGATGTTTCCACAATCAGCCGAAATATACTGATAGGCCGAGGCCTGAGGAACAAGAAACAATGTACAACTAGCAATAAACTCAAGGATTACTGAGCGACGGCGAGGGGCAAGGCTGCTCAGCCAAATGATCGGCCTTTTGATTCTGCTCCAGCGCTTACAGTAAATACGCTTATTGGTCACGAATAACCTCTGCGAATTTATCTACCGTCAACTGGGTGCTTTTTGCACTGTCGCTGATGATGGTTGATAAAGAATGACCAGAGAGGTCACCGTGGTCTTGCTGGCTTTGTGAGAAGTTTTTTCTCAGAACCTCAGACCCTATAACAATTGTGGAAAATGTCTCCGCGGGGTTCCGAGCTTTGCCGAGCGTAAGCTCACCACTGCCAGACAGCATGAGTCCAAACCCATCTTGAGAATAAAGTGCATCCTCATGGACTCTAAAGCGATTCTTAATGCTAACTTGATCACCTGAAACCTCGAGAAAAAGAAGCTCCCCATCACCCGGCGAAAAGTATTCGGCGTGTGAGACTATATTTATTAATTCGCCGTTTTTAGAGGGGCCACCAGGCTGTTTAATAACGACAATTTCTTCCGCGAACGCCCCTTTTAAAACTCTGGTGATTTCAATCTGGTTGACCGTAAATGGCTGCTCGTAGGGGCCCTCATGGGTATAGGACACGCTCTTGACCCGGCCTTCGATGACTAGCGTTGCATCTGAGGCTAGGGTCTCTGGCGTTACCGCACTCACGTTGGTGAGCGCGCTTCCAGCATATCTGTTGCGCAATCTTTGGGTGTAGAGTTCTCCAAGGCTGCGATCGAGGGCCTCGATTTCTGCCGCCGACTTCTCTAGCTCGACCTGTGCGTTGGCTATTTCGAGAGCAAATACTTGCAATAGCAAAGCCGCTATCAACGTTCTATAGCTCTTTCTAGCGATGTCTATTGCTAACACAGTATGTACGTGGTTGCTGCGATTAAACCCGCCGAGCACAAAGTTCGCTATCACCTCCACAGCCTTCCTAGGGTGACTCTGAATTAACTCGGATTTGCTTGACAAAGCAATAGCCATTAATGGTTTGTGAATCAGTAACCAACAAAGTCACTGTCCGATTAAGAGCATGCGCCATTACCGCGCTCTCAAATTTTTGGAGACTATTTATTCGCGTTGAATTGGGTAGTTGGGCACCACAATCGAATGTTAGATAGGAAGGTCTACATACAGGGAGGGAGTCTTGTATATCCAAGGACGCCGGCAACTTAATCATACATTGGCCGAATAGACTGGTATCAACTAGAGTTTCATCAATGTCTGCCCTGACAATCCACCTGTCACTGGCTTGCGCGGAAACTGAGAACAAAATTGCACATGCAAATATCCAAATTTTCATTTACCACTCCTAACACGACCCGAATTATCAGGCTACGCATTCGGCATTGAGATTACATCTAATTTCCAAGCATTCGCTTCAAAACATGACAATGCAGGCATTTTGACAAATCTTATCCAATAACTTTAGGAAAAAGTTTAGCGACTAGTCCTCGCAGAGGACTCCACTGCGTGGCGGTTGGTTAAATAGATAACGCCTTGAGACATAGTCAACGTCTATAAGCCGAGACCAATGCTGCTAATCAACCATCGTTCGATATCCAAGACAGTCGCATAATTACCACCGGTTTGGCGATTCTACGTAGATCTCTGGATTACCAACGTGGATCTCCTGTAGGTCTTGACCGATCGCATCGACGGATAGCGTAGGGTCACCTAGGTGAACATCAAACAAAGTCTCACCATTTGTAATCTCCGGCAAGTAGCTATCGCCGACATCCTCAAAGAGCCCTGTGGGACCAGTCAAAGCAGGGTCAACATAGTCCACAGCCATTGTCGTCGCTGTTGGATCGCTTACAACCTCCGTGACTCCTGCAGTATCCGCTTGAGCAACTCTTTGGCTTTTAACAGCAATGAGCTGATGTGGCTCACCATCAAGCGGTGACCCTATCATCCAAGCAATAAATGAGAGGCCAAAAAATCCAACCCCCCCCCGCCAAAACCAATTATTTAACATGACAAGCCACCAATCGATGTAAAAAGGGTGTCACACCTCAAAACAGGAAACAAAAACTCCAAAATCGTAACTGAGAACCCTCAGTGTTCAATCTCAACGCTCCTCGCTCACCATCATATGAGCGCCCGTCTGACTACTTACAAAGCCACATTCTTACCCAAAGTCTTATAGACTAAAGGTAAGAACGAAGCCAGCTGACTGTATTCATTGGCGCAATGGAGCGCCAGCTCCCGGGGTAAGTTTTCAGGCACAATCACGCGTTTCACGAGGGTGTTATCAGCGAGTGCGGCTGCGACTCCCAAACCACCAGCCATCGCCTCAAACTCGCGCGCGATCCAAAAACGGCTGCGCATCTCGACGCCGCCCTCGACCGGCCTCACGTAGTGAATCATGTCCGTCGTTTTCAGAAGTCCGTTTGGCAGCCCCACTCTAACCGCAAGCATTGTCGAACCCTCGGGTAGTTCGTCAAAGCCAAATTCTGAAGGAGCCACAAAGTCGAGCCGTAGCCTTGCAACACCGACACCCACGTCCTCAACAGGGAAGCGACTTTTGCCCCAATAGGCCTTAGATTGCTCATAATCAGCGGCATTTGGGGTTGGTGCCTGCGACATGGCGTAATGAGCGCCGGGGTACCAGATTTTGTAGCGAATATCCTCTGCTTGCTGAGCCCACTCGAACCACCAATCGATCATTTCTGCCGTCGCACCCGGAAAGAAGGTTTTCACCGCAACGTAGGCCGACCCATCTTCGAGCCGAGACCAACCGTTCTCGCCTGGCAGATATCCCTCCTCCATTAGCTTGTGCCGGTCATACCACGAGAGCACCTCGTCCTGTCGGAGCTGCCCTGCATTTAGCGCCTCTAAAACGCCTGAGTCTGGCTCAGCCCGCTCAAACCAATACTTGGCCAACGGATGTTGAAGTTCGTCCTCAGTGAGATAGGCATGCCATGAGGATGGGTTGCTTGGCGGCGATGACTGCAAGTCAAAGATCACGATAAGCAGAGAGGCGATAAGAACTAGGACCACAAACCCGTTGGCAAGAGTATTCAACGCTCTATTCATTGCCCTACCCCCAGAGTTCGAAGCCATTTCTCATTTTGTATTGCTCGATTCTAATGCTCGCGCTGTGCACGCCTTTTCAGCGTTTTTCCCTTCTTCGCAATAAGAAAGATATGGTCTTGCCTAGCGCTCGAGCGTCTCCAAGACACCTGTCATCGCGGGCTTATTGTCCACTATTTCTGCTCGACTTAAACCTTGCAGCTCGTAGGGCAAAACCAACCATTCATCGACTTCGTGAACGTAGTAATCGGGTGACCGACCGGTCTTGTTTCTGACAGGTTTATAATAAGGTGTTGCAACTCGGACATCAGCCGGCATATTCAACCTGAGCTTTTGCTGAAGCTCTGTGATAACCGCCTCGATGCTGTATCCCGAGTTGAAGACATCATCCACCAACAGCAGACGATCATCCGCGTTCAGGTTCTCGAGCAAGTACTGCAATCCGTGCACGCGAATACTCGAGGGGTCATCTACTGATTTCTGGTATTCAGGTAATCCTGCATAGGACGTGCGGATAGAAATGTGGTCGCTCTCAATGCCCAAGAACTGTAAACACTCCTGTACGTAAATGCCGACCGAAGAACCGCCTCGCCAAATGCCCACAATAAACGTTGGCGCGAAACCGCTTTCATAGACAGAGACGGCCATGCGGAAAGAGTCGTTAAGGAGGGTCTCCTCCTCAACATAGGTTTTTTCGATCATTTGATCCAAGAGTAATTTCCTGCAAGTTGCTTGCTGATATCATAGGGTTTTAGCGGTTACCAAGATCACCCTCATGAGCACCACAAAAACATATCTATCCGCTAACCAATTATTGAACGATTCGTTTCAATTGGGTACCCAAATCATCAATAGCGGCTTCAAACCCACCTTCATTGTGGGTATTTGGCGTGGTGGTGCGCCTGTCGGCATCGCGGTGCAAGAAATACTTGCTTACGCCGGTATTGAAACTGACAACATTGCGATAAGGACGTCCTCGTACAAGCAGGGCATCGACCAGCAAAAAGGGCAGGTCGAAGTCTACGGTTTGAGTTATCTCGTGAAGCGACTGACCCATGAAGACAAGCTACTCATTGTAGATGATGTCTTTGACACGGGACGCACGATCGACGCGGTGATCAATCGGCTGCACAAACTGCTGAGACAGAATGTTCCGCGAGATATCCGAGTTGCTACGCCTTACTACAAGCCAAGCCGGCGCAAAGTGGATCTAACGCCCGACTACTTCCTCTATGAAAATGAGGATTGGTTGGTCTATCCCTACGAAATACACGGTTTGACCACCGAGGAGCTTAGAGAAAACAAACCTGCGCTCTTTGAGATCCTAAAAGATCACATCGAGATCTAGACCTGTCTTTATCCGGATAGTTAGGGCGCTTTGGCTTTACTTCAGGAGCCTATAGCAGCGCGAACTTGATCACGAATAATCCCGCGATTACCAAAGCACCCCAACTCACTTTGCGCTCCTCAGACGCAAGCAAGCTCAGCGCAACATAGCTGATGAATCCAATGCCAATACCGTCCGCAATCGAGAAGGTCAGCGGGATCATAATCATGATCAGTAAGGCAGGGATGAGCACCACGGGGTTATCCCAACTCAAGCGGCCGAGCCCCGAGCACATAAGCAGTGCAACATAAACCAGAGCACCCGAAACAGCGAAGCTGGGAATCATCATTGCCAGAGGCGCAAAGAAAATCGCCAGTAGGAAAAACACACCGACCGCACAGGCGGTAAGACCCGTTCGACCACCTGCTGAGACACCTGCCGCACTCTCAACGTAAGAGGTAACAGGTGAGTTGCCCAATAACGCTCCGAGCACACTCGAGGTACTGTCGGCTTTTAGCGCTTTGCTAAAGTTTTTGTATTCACCCTTCTCATCGACGAGACCCGCGTTCGATGCGACACCAACCAAGGTGCCGGTCGTGTCGAATAAATTAACGATCAAAATCGAAAAGATAACGCTGACTAGCGAGACATTAAGCGCAGCCATGATATCGATTTGACCCACCAGCGGTGCAATCGAGGGTGGCGCAGAGACAACACCCTGATAGGCGACCTCACCCAATAGGATGCCGAGTACAGTGACAATGAGGATGCCGAGAATCAGTCCGCCAGTCGCCAAGCGTGCCGATAAAATGGCAACGAGAAGAAAACTAAGTGCTGCAAGCGCCGTGGGTATCTGACTGAAATCGCCCATGGTGACGAGCGTAGCCGGATGATCGGCAATGATCCCACCGTTTTGCAGGCCAATAATGCCGATGAACAAGCCAACACCGGCCGTCATACCTATCTTCAGATCATCGGGGATACTCATGATGATCCAGGCGCGAATCCGGGTGGTGCTAATTATGACGAAGAGTACGCCAGCGATAAAAACAGCACCCAGCGCGGTTTGCCAGGGATAACCCATGTCGCCAACAATGGTGTAAGCAAACAGTGCGTTTAAACCCATGCCGGGGGCCAAGCCGACGGGCCAGTTTGCATAAAGCCCCATCAACAGACAGCTAAGCGCCGCTGCTAGGCAAGTTGCGACAAAGCTTGCGCCCTGATCGATCCCTGCAATTGCCATGATCTGCGGGTTCACAACAAGAATATAGGCCATTGCAGCGAAGGTCGTGGCACCCGCCATAATCTCGCGGCCAATCGTCGTACCGTGCTCTTGTAGCTTAAAGAAATCGCTCATGCGCCCTGCCCCAGTGAATTATTTTCGCGGCTCAGTCTGCCGCTGAGTGACACCGATTGCCAGCAATCTGTCTAGCTCACTATGCCGAAACGAAAAATGGCAGCTCGGAGCTGCCATTTTCGACCAATCATGTATCCCTTGGGAAAGCTACACAGAGTAAATCCCAAGGCGAGCCCAGCATCGCTTCTTAAAAGTCGACGCCTGCACGGACCATAATCTGGCGTGGCTGGATGAACTGATCACCCGTTGCGCCGACACCGAATACGTCGGTGAATCGTGCATTGATACCGTCCTCGTCGGTGATGTTTTTACCGATGAGCTCAACGCGCCATGAGGCATTATCCGGAGACAACTTCACCATGACATCAAGCGTGTGGTAAGAACCAACGCTATCCGTTGTTGGGTTGTTAAACACACGGTGCTTGAAGTCACCGCGGTAGGTGTAGCTCAAACTCGACTTCACATCACCCCATCCGTCGATTGACGTGGTGTGAGTCAATGCAACGTTGGCTGTTACCTTTGGTGTCTTCGGTAGCACGTTGCCTCGAACATCTGAAATCTGTGCTGCGCGCGCTACTTCCACCTCTGGACTGAACAGGTTCACGCCCTGAGCGAGAAGCGCATTGGTAGCCGCTTCTGAAGCCACGTTATCAAGTGCAAGGTGACTTTCAGTGATCTCAGTGCTCAACCAAGCAAGGCGCGCATCGAACAAAAGAGAATCGCTAAGGAAAGCGCCCAGCTCGAGTTCAGCACCATAGATTTCAGATTCAGGGATATTACCCACGCCGCCTTGGAAAACCTCGGGGTCTGTCGCTTGGTACTGCAAGTTCTCGTAGTTGTAGAGGAAGGCCGCTGCGTTCAAACGGACACGACCACCATCGAGATCAGTCTTCAGACCCACTTCGTAGGCATCAACCGTTTCCTGCTCGAAGGTTGGTAAAACAACAATAGGAGATACCACACTCTCACGTCCGTAAGTCAGGTTTGAACCACCAGGCTTGAAGCCTCGGGTGTATGAGACGTAGCCGAGCGTCACATCGTCAAAGTCTTTCTCGTAAGCGAGACGACCTGTTACTTCGTTACTGTCGATCTCAAGGATGTCTGTACCACCACGACCGTAGAAGTTTGTTACCTCACTGTAAACTTCATCGCTTGTGTAACGAAGGCCACCGATGAGGCGTGTTGTATCGGTGAGCGCCCAAGTACCCTGACCATAGACCGACATTGATTCACGCTCTGGCTTCGAGTTAGAGATAAAGCCCGCATCCGCAGGACCGAAGGTCACGATGTCTTGCACGGTGAAAGGATCAAAAGTGCCATCAAATCCGAAATCGAGACGCTCGGTGATAGCAATATCCACCTCAGTGTCGAGGTAGAAGACACCCGCCACCCAGTCAAGCTTGCCAAAGGCTGGCTCCGATGAGATCAAGTTGAATTCCTGAGTCGTCGTTGTTTGATCGTTGGTTTCTGGATCAAAGTAGCTCTGCAGCAAGAAGAACGGCGGCAGCGTTGTTGGATCGTGACGGTCGTTGTCACGCAGCACCATAATGTCGTCGCTCTGGTAGCTCGTAATCGACTTTACAGTGAACGCGGGTAGATCCCACTCAACCGTTGCACTGTACATTTCCGAGGTCAGCTCGTACGCAGATCGCGAGTCCTGCGCCAAACGACGAGCACCCGATGTGGGGTCGTAAATACCTTTTTGTGCTTGGCCGTTCACGCTCTCATCGAAACGCTGTGCACCTAGTGTTACGCGAACGTTATCGCTTGCCTGCCAAAGCAGCTTAACGCGTGCAGACACACTGTCAGCGTCATCGAGATCCTGACCGTTTGAGACGTTCTCAGTGAATCCTTCGTGGTTGTTACGCAACAATGAAACTCGGGCAGCGAGGTTGTCTGACAGCGGAATGTTAATGCTCGCGCGCGCGCGTACGCTCTTATACTGACCCAAGCTCAGGTCAGCCGAACCACTGAATTCCTCAAAATCGGGGTCCATCGTAATGACGTTGATTGCGCCACCAGTTGAGTTCTGCCCAAATAACGTACCCTGAGGACCACGAAGAACTTCGATTTGTTCTAGGTCGAGAAAATCCGTCTGTAGTGCGAAAGGTGACGCAATGTAAACACCGTCCAGGTGATACGATACTGAAGGGTTGGCAATCGCGTTCTGATTGGCCTCGTTACCGATACCACGGATGGTAATCACGGTTTTAAAGCCTTCGTTCTTCGCCACGTTAACGCCGGGAGCAATAGCACTGAGATCAACAAAGGACGTCAGCTGGCGCTCTTCAACTTCAATAGCCGTCAATGCCGTCACCGCTTGGGACATATCCTGCAGGCTTTCTGAGCGCTTCTCGGCCGTGACTATCACCTCTTCAAACACAGGGGTGCTTTGGCTGAATGCGAAGGGAGCGGCCGCCAGGGAAATAGCGATCACCGCGATAAATCGTCGTAAATGGAGGTTCATTTCAGAGCCTTACTTTGGTTTTAGGGTCGGGTTGAGAGTGGGTTTTAACTGCCTTAATTCAACACACGCATGCACGATGGATGCCAACTCCACAATCGTGTTGGTGGCGTAGTTAGCGCGCGATTTTACCTACTAGAAAGGCTCGTTGCGCGAGTTTATGTAGGAAAAATTGCACTCTTCTGATGCAATAAATCTCTGACACGCACCGATTCGGCGCACATGGCTGCGTGCTGAGGATTCGAGCTCTTCAAATTCGAGCCCGGTGGCGTGGCAGGCTACGCGAGGCATACGAGTACCGCGAGGAAAACACTACTTTTGGTTTCACAATGAGAACAGTAAACTCGAAGCAAGATCAGACCTAAGTTAAGCCCTCCATGCCGACATCGAGTCATTTCAACCGCACCCACAACCCGCCCCTCAAGTTGCTGGGACTTCTCGCCAGCTTCTTTGTGCTGCAAGGCTGCGCCACTATCGAAGAAGTGCCTGCCTGGGAGCGAGGTTATTTAGCGAAAACGGGCATGCAATGGGAAGCCTTCGCGCGAGAAGGTCGACTGGCGGGCCATGTTTATACCAGCAAGGAAGCCTCCTCGGGCGGTTCCAAAGCTGCGGGAGGCGGTTGTGGCTGCAACTGATCCGTCTCGCGATAAGACTGAGAGCGTAAACCCACCTGCGACCTGGAAGAACGTGCAACGCAACATCAACACGCGCAGTCCGCTTGTCCAGGCGCTTGGTACCGCGTTGGCGACGATCCCTGCCTACCAATCAGCCCATGCTGATGCGCCCCCAGCGTTTTCGGAGATGGGTATTCGCTATACCCACTACGACGAAGACAAACTCGGTGAGTCGACGTTCATTTTTGGGAGCAGAGATCGCTACGATATCGACGTAACGCAGTTTTGGTTTGAAGCACCGGTTGGAGGTTCCTGGTCGGTGGCGCTCGACGTGCAAAATGACGTCATGAGCGGTGCCTCTCCGTGGTTCATTGGTACGAACATCGACGGAAACCCCGGTGTCATCACCAGCGGCGCCAGCATTTCCGATCAACGCGTAGAGGTGGGTGTCACGACCCGTTATTTCTGGGCTGATGGGAACGCAGGCTTTAACGTGGCGCAGTCCAATGAAGACGATTACGAGGCCACGTCTTGGGCCTTCGACGCTTCGTGGAACAGCGATGACAATGCACGGACCTGGACGACTTCACTTAGCAGTTCTAATGACACCGTCGAGCCCGAACAAGGCAACATCCCCGTTTCGATTGAACGAGACTCTCTCGATACGCAGTCGCTCTACTTTGGCATGAGTCAAATCCTCTCAAGTACCGCGCTAATGCGTGTGGGACTGAGCTATACGGTTAGCGAAGGCTATTTATCGGATCCCTACAAATTATTTGATCAGCGGCCTGACCGACACGAACGCTACGCCTTTAGCACCGGTTACCGTCGGTATTTCATCGAAGCTCAAGGGTCACTACACCTCGACTATCGTTACTATGACGACAGCTGGGGCACCAACTCACATACCGCTGAAATTGCCTGGCACCAAGAGATACGCAAACACAGTCTCAAGCCCTACATTCGCTATTACAGCCAAGAGCAGGCGGATTTCTTTGCGCCAAGAGCACAGCTTGACCAACGCTACTACGCAGATGACTTTAGACTCTCATCTTATGGGGCGTTCACTCTGGGTCTGAGAGGCGTCTTAGCAGTTGGCGACTGGCAGTTTGAAGGTCAAGTCGAACGCTACCTCAGCGACCATGACTGGGGCTTATCGGGCGGGGGCGAGTCCCCTGCCCTTGTCGACTTTTGGCGAATGACCGTTGGAGTCTCTTGGCGCTTTGACTGAGCCAAACAACTTCACCCAACAAACCTTTCGCGTCATGGGTGGCCCCGCCTCACTCACGATCCGACATGACCGATCAGACCGGCAGGCAGCAGAAGTCGCGTGTAATAACGTGCGCGGTGAACTCGATAAGTTAGAGGCTAAGTACAGTCGCTATAACGCCAAAAGCCTCGTGAGTCGGATCAATCTGAGCGCAGGATCCGACGCTCCCGTTGAGATTGACCAAGAGACGCGAGGTCTTCTGGAGTTTTGCCAGCAACTCCATGCGCAAAGCGATGGTTTATTTGACCCTACGGCTGGCGCACTCAACGCAATTTGGAATTTGCAGGAGGGTCGTATTGATTCGCCCGAGCGACTTCCTGGAACACTCGACGCCGTAGGTTGGCAACATGTGCAGCTCAGCGAAACAGACGTCCATCTCTCCCACGCAAATACACGGCTCGACCTAGGCGGCATCGTTAAAGAATTTGCGGTTGATATGAGTGTTCAGAAGCTGCGAGCGGCCGGGTTTCCGAACCACATCGTTGAGCTAGCGGGCGATGTGTATGCCAGTGGCACCAGTAACAACGAACAACCCTGGCGAATTGGCGTCTCCGACCCAAGTGACCCTGAAACCTCAATTAGAACACTTGAGTTAACAGACGCTGCGCTCGCATCGAGTGGCTCGTACCAGCGATTTTTTACTCACGAAGGCAAGGCATATAGCCATTTCCTGAACCCCAAAACGGGTAGGCCGGTTAAAGGCGCAATCAGTGCAAGCGTCGTGGCGGAAAACACATTGATTGCCGGCGCAGTCGCGACTGTTGCCTGTCTTCATGGCACACACGGCGCAGAAGCTTGGCTAACAAAATCGGGACTGCCGTGGCTCCTTATCGACGAATCGGGACGCTTGAAAGGACCGCTTGCTGGTTAGCGGTCGTATCACGCTAGAAAAAGGGCTGCCCCTCGTTACTAACTGACCGAGACGCGATTACTGCCTATCGTGCTTCCACCGCCTCAGCCCACGTCTTGATAACTTGATAGCCTGCGGTCCCAGTACCGTATCGCACACCGCCACCATGCCCAAGGGTGCCTGACAGTTTGCCAAGCAGACGGGTAACGCTACTTCGATCGATATACGACACCAGAGAATCGTAGTTTAGCTGGTCGCTACCCGCCACATTACTGCCATATAGGCTCAATCCACCGGGCGCGTTGCCCTTGCCGTGACAGCCCGAGCTAGTACAGCCTTTTTGGAAGTCGGTGATCAGCGGGTGCACGTTTTGGATGTAGTCGTCTTTCAATGACCCGCTGGTGTCTTCGCATCCCTGATCATCGACCGCCACACCGGGCGATGTATTTGGGCACTGATCAAGGTCATCGGTGACACCATCGTTATCGGTATCGAGCTGCGAGGGAGAACAACCCGCCGCATCGACCGTCTCGTCTGTTGGCGTCGCTGGGCACTGATCAAGATCATTGCTGACCGTATCACTGTCATCATCCAACTGTGATTCTGCACAGCCATTGGCGTCCACAGTGACACCGGGGGGTGTATTGGGGCACTGATCAAGGTCATCGGTGACACCATCGTTATCGGTATCGAGCTGCGAGGGAGAACAACCCGTCGTATCGGCCGTCTCGTCTGTTGGGGTCGCTGGGCACTGATCGAGATCATCGGTGACACCATCGTTATCTATGTCGAGCTGCGAGTCCGCACATCCGTTGAGGTCTACGATGGCGTCGGCAAGCGAATTGGGACATTGGTCAATATCGTCCACAACACCATCACCGTCTGAGTCGGCTGGCTGTATCGTCTCATCATCCTCGGCAACATCACCCTTCAGAATAAAAAAAATAATCTCCGGAGCAAGAGACTCTGTTACCTGCGCGGGTAACTGCAACCCTGCTTTTAAATCGGCAGACGATGTTGCTGCGAACAATGCACTTGCAAGACTCAATAAAAGAAGGCCTAAGTTAGGTAAGAACTTTGTCATCGCGCTTGGTCTCATTAGCTAAACGGTTCAACTAAGCTATACGGAGATAAGTCATGTTAGATGCTTTCTTTACATTACGTTGCTGATTATGACTATGATAAACGAGCTTCTCTCGCACTTCCCTTTTAGCGGCATGTCACCTGGAGTACTCATCGCTTAAGCCACTCTGAAAAAAGCGGATATTTGTAGCGCGGTGGCCTCAAAATTAGGCGAGTACGCGAAGACAATAGTTTGGCTCAGAGCGTTATACGGATGATTAGATCTCACTAGCAGAGCGATTCCACAAAAAAGCACCCGATCTGGGAGGCTCGCCTCACACCATAGATGTGCACCAAATTAGCCCGGAAATTAGAGTTCCAGTTCCGATAACTACTCCTACAGAGAGCTAAGACCGGGCATTTTAGGCAGCACAACCAAGCTACAGGGCCCGTCGCTCACTTTTTGCTAGCATCTATCTCACCTTGGGAACTTAAATACTTCAACCAAAGTGGCATTCCCACGAACTCCTCCATTGGTGGGAAAGAATCTGGATCTCTCGGGTTCGTTCCTTGTAGTAGCTCTGTAAGGTCTCCGTAGCCATCACCGTCATCATCTAGGTCCGAGTTATCACCTAATCCGTCGCCATCAAAGTCTGCCGTTTCCTCGGCATTGAGAGGGAATGCGTCAGAGTTGTCACCAACACCATCTCCGTCGGAGTCATTTTGCTCGCTAGGGTCCAGAGGAAAAACGTCAGCATTGTCACCCACACCATCTCCGTCGCGATCTACTTGTTCCGTTCGATCAAGCGGGAATGCGTCGTATTCATCTGCAAGTCCATCATTATCATCATCAGGATCGCAGAGATTACCTATTTGATCACCATCAGTATCCAACTGATCGGGATTCGACAAGTTCACGCAATTGTCGGCATTATTACCTACTCCGTCACCGTCTGTATCAACAGTCTCCGACGCGTCATTGGGAAATACGTCTCCATTATCACCAACGCCATCACCATCAGAGTCCTTAGATTCAG
The DNA here is from genome assembly GCA_965657765.1 of Luminiphilus sp. Taxonomy (GTDB): domain Bacteria; phylum Pseudomonadota; class Gammaproteobacteria; order Pseudomonadales; family Halieaceae; genus Luminiphilus. The sequence goes on from CBFHQN010000010.1 coordinate 21,199, forward strand.
AACCATCTTCTGGGAAATCGTCTTCATCATTATTCACGCCGTCATTATCGATATCAGGGTCAGAGTTATCTCCAACTCCGTCTCCGTCTAGGTCTGACCACTCCGAAGAATTTTCCGGAAACTTATCTCCAAAGTCTTGTGCGGTGAAGCCGTCGTCATCCGCATCGAACTGCAAGGTTTCAGGCGGTGAAGTAAATGCGCCAAAGTCACCCCAGCAAGAAACTCCCCCATCATGAAGCGCGCAGGTATAGTTATCCGCAGCTTCAATTGCAACGGGATTTCTAATTGAAGTTGGGGGTGTCGTCCGTTTTTCAGTGCCCGCACCACCCCAACAAGACACACCATTTTCATCTAATGCGCAGCTGTGATACGCGCCCACAGCAATGTCGAAAACCTCACCAAGCGGTGGTGCCTGGTAGCCTGACTGTAATCCCCAACAAACGACCTCGCCCGCATCAACTGCGCAAGAGGAGAAGCGACCCGCTTCTACAAAACTCGGATCCAGAAGCTCTGGCGGTGACGACTCACCATTACCATTCCAGCCCCAGCATTTGATGGCCTTATTATCGAGTGCACAATAATGCTGTGCGCCAGCATCGAGCTGAGTAGGATTTGTTAAGTTAGGCGCATTCGTCTCGCCATTGCCATTCCACCCCCAACAGGCAATATCCTCTCCAAATGCACAAACAGATTGCTCTCCCACAGCAAGGAGGGAAACTGAAGGAAGTGGAGGAACATTTTGCTCTCCATTGAAGTTTGCTCCCCAGCATCGAACGACATCTTGATCAATAGCACAGCTGTGCTGAAGGCCAACACCGACAAAAGTGGGGGCTTCAACTTGGGGCGGCGAGGCTCTGCCATTTCCATCGACTCCCCAGCACGTTACGCCGTCATCATCAATAACGCAGCCATGATCGTTTCTTACCGCAAGTACATACCGCGGGCTCAGGGGGTCCCACCCGGAACTGACTTCATAACCATCGCTTAGGGTGTCGAAATCTGAGTCTCGTCTATCTGGACGCGTTCCGTTCTCAAACTCAGATCTGTTAGCTAATCCATCTGAGTCCAAGTCTCCCTCGGCATCGTCGTCAGTTTCGCTATTGAGGCCGTAAAGATCTTCCCACTCGTCAGGCATTGAGTCGTTATCATCGTCTTTTGAATATCGCTGGTCACCTGGATACAAATCGACCGAATTAGGCACACCATCACCGTCAATATCAGCGTCACAAGTATCGCCAAGACCGTCAAGATCGGTATCGATTTGTAACTCGTTTTGCACTTCAGGGCAGTTGTCAGAATTGTCACCCACCCCATCACCATCGCCATCCTCTGACTCTTGCGGGTCAAGTGGAAACGTATCTAGAAGATCAATGACGCCATCGCCATCATCGTCTGCGTCACATACGTCGCCCAACCCGTCACCATCAAAATCTGCTTGGCCGGCATTCGCATCAAATGGACAGTTATCCTGAGCGTCGTCAATACCATCATCATCTGAATCCGCACCTGCTGCATAGTTCACTATTACTATTCGCTCAGCAGAAACCTCATAGCCATCAGCGTCTACTACGCTATAGCGCAGGGTATAGCGACTGCGATCACTGGTATCAATTGCATCTACCGGGCTACCAGCACCATCAAATATAGTGCTTTGCACCAGGTCAGTTATATCTCCGTCCTCATCATCATATGCCGAATAACCAGGCTCGACGTAAACACTGTCAATGGCAAGTTCAATCAGATCATCTCCAATAAGAGATAATTGCGGCGGTGTGTTGTCCGCAAATGAAGCCATGTATGGGAGCGTTTGCTTTAAAACATAAGCTGCATCAGCACCATCGAAGCGATTATTACGATCAACCCCGCAGGGCCTTCCGGCGCAATCCAAACCGGGAGACGAAAACAAATCTGAGCTCTGATTGACTCCGAAGGACGATGCGTAAGCCATAACCGTAGCGAAGCGATCTTGCTCTCCAAACCCCAAGGCAAAACTCGCCAAACCCATGGCTCTCTGCTTTCGGCTGTGCCCTAACCCCCCCAAGTGGCCTAATTCATGAGCCAGCGTGACTGCGGGACACTGGCTGGGCAAACCAATTACTGTCCGGTTAACTCCGAGATGATCTGCGGCCGCACGATCTGGGAATCGATTAGAACCCGCCCATACTATCGCTCTACCACAGGCAGTATCGTCAGAGGTGACGTCCACGACTCCAATCAGTATATCGGTCGCACCGTCACTAATAAGGTCCTCCGCGCGCACGAAAGGAGCCTCATTGTTCAGAAGATGTGACAATAGCAACCCATCGCTGCCCCCTATGTTAGCGTCACCCTGCGCACCGCCCTCTTCAACAGTCACTAAACTCAATTCGCTTTCTATTCCACTTAAATGAAAAACATTATTAGTGTGCGCTATCGCATGAGCGAGCTCGGTTTGAAGATCCACAGACCGATCGCGTGCTTCACTAGAAACAATAAAAGAGACATTCAAAGTTTGCGGATGGTCACTCGATGACTCACTTCCCAAACCAAAATTTGCCTCGGTTTGATCTGAGTATCCGTCGTTATCACTATCCCTAAAGAAGTCCGTCGCCTCCGAGAAAAAGTCTAAGTCAAGGCTCTGTTCTGGGTTTCCCAAGTCTAGGAGCTTATCTATTAGCAGTGTTGTCTCGCTTCCATCTTGCTCCTCCTTTACAACCGCAAGAGTCAAAGTACTGAATGCCGCAGGATAGTTTGAAAGTGAATTGACAATAGACCAGTCATCAAACGAGTAGTCGAAGCCAGCCTCTAAAACGGTAGAAATATTTTGCGCCCCAAGCTCATAGTAAGTTCTATCTGCAGTGTTCTCTAAACGTAAACTTAATTTAAGCGAGGTAAAAACGTTGGAGTCTAAATTGGCCAGTGATGGGATTGAGACGACGATTTCATCATCACTTATCTCTGCTGTCG
>CBFHQN010000010.1:24154-29546 GCA_965657765.1 Luminiphilus sp.
AACGTAACCCGAACTTGCTGAACTGGGGAATCCACTGTCAAAAAAATACATCCCACCAGTGCTTAGATTAAGTGCAACGAACTCACTATTTCCCGGTTGGTAACCTACGGGAAGCTTAAGTGTTACCGACTTGGATGCCCCCACATCAGGGAGGTCTGTTAACTCAGTAGACCAAGAGTGTGCTACGTAAGAGGTGTCGATTCCCTTTTCACTTCCTTGCAACGTGAAGACCACACGGTCTAAGTCTTGTGTTCCATATGGTCTCGAAAGTTCGAGCGAAACCTCAACCACTGTATCCGAGATAGCCACGGCGGTGCATGGACAATGAACCTCGAAATCTGCACGTGCCAAACTGCTCGCAGTTGCGAACATAAATAAACTAATGCTCAGCAGTTTTGACATATTAACTCTGGTGCCCGTGCCGGACTCGCGCTCAGTGGTTCAATTTGATCTGGAACATCATCGTCAATTAGGGGCCTACGGAATCTCGCTCTAAGCTCTGAATCTATGCCAGACACCTCCAAAACCCCCTGCTCCGTTGGTATGGTGGCAAAAATAGACCTAGCAGATTTCGTGATGGTAGCCGGATGATCTACGCCGGAAAGAGTCACGGTGCCAACGTAACTTATCGCTCCTCTTTGTAATCTTTCCGCATAACCGTAAAATAAAACCTTCCCAACATTTTCAATATCAATATTCACTGGCTCATTTTCTGCCAGTGCCTGCATATCAATTTGGATTGCCACACGAGGATTAAGTTTTTTGTAGGGCTTCGTCGCATCTGACTCGAGCGCAACTCGGACTGCACCAGCAATCCCAAGCTCTCCTTTTCTCTCATTGCCTGTCATTTGAACATTGCGCAAGCCCGAGACATCTTCCTGGTTTGGCAAGTCGGTGCTAACCCTGTTTCCGATTAAAACCATCACCACACACAAAGAAGCCAAAGCGCATATCCTTCCGATGCTTTTACCAAACCTCATGTGAGTAACCTCACTCAAGCATTAGACAACCGAGCAAACACAACACGCTCGGCGATTTAGACACGACTTCTAGTTCAAGTGGCCTCACCCAATAACAAGTTGGCATGGCTAAAAGTTGCTACAAAAAGCCGGAGATACGTAATTAATCATTTGCAATCCAATATGGTAGTAATCTCCCTTAAGTTCCAGATCACTCGCCCGCTGTCTTTTTAACCGCTAGCAGCTCCTCGTATTGAGGTTTCTCGCCCTTCGCTTGTGCCATGAAGGTGTTGCGGATAGCTTCGCCATCGAGCATCGACGCATTCCAGGTAGCAATGTAATCAAGGCCATCGGCTGTGCTGTGATCGCGCGCATAGTTAACCATGCGCTTAGCACCGGAAACGGCCAACGGCGCATGTGCTGCAATTTGTCGCGCGATGTTCATAACAGCCTCCAGCATTTGCTCAGCAGAGTCATAAACCTCGTTGACTAAACCTATATCGCGGGCCTTTTCTGCACTCACGCGCTCTGCGGTGTAGGACATCTGACGTGCCCACCCCTCGGGTATTAATTTCACCAGGCGCGGGTAGGTACCAACGTCGGCCGTCATGCCAATAGCGGTCTCGTGCACCGAGAAGAAAGCGTCGCGGGTTGCATAGCGACAATCACAAGCAGTAATCAGATCCATTGCACCACCAACAGCAGCGCCTTGGATCGCCACAAGTACGGGCATCCGTGCTTCTTCCAAACAGGTGAACGCATCTTGAAGCGCCATGCAGTGGTGCCGAAAGGCCTCGGCGCGAACAAATCGACTGCCACTCTCAGGACCGTCTAAGCCACCCTCCGTGAAGACCGAGATATCCATCCCCGAGGAAAAATGTCGGCCTTCAGCTGACAAAACAATGACACGGCAGGCTGCGTCGCGAGACAACTCATTTACCACCGCGGGCAACTCGGTCCAAAAAGACGGAATCATTGAGTTTGCCTTCTCGGGACGATTGAAGCGGATGTGTGCAATTCCCTCAGAAACGCTCAGATCAAAACATTCATAGGCCATGGGGTGATCTCCTGTTTACTAGTAGACAACTCCTACGCTGTCTTTTATCGGTGCTCGTTTTTTAGTGCCAGCACCACTTTCTGTTTCCAACACGGTAGCGCTCGGAGCCTCTCAGTGCAAAATAAAGTGAATATGCGTGCTTTTTTGATTCTCGTGCAAAATCCGGCATACGAGTCAGCCAGCGTGGATATGGCTACGTCAGCAGATAATCGAGGGCTCTGCTATCCACAGGAGTGCTTCCTGTTTGTAAATAACGGCTTTTCATCAACCTAGCCAAAAATGCAACTTAGCTAGAAAAAGCCGCGATGATCGCGGCTTGGCTTCGGTCTTCAGGAATCAGTCACCGGGACGACTCAGGACTTCCTCCATCATCAATGCCTCTCCCGTGCAATCTGCCAACTTGTAATACTCCATGCGGTTTCTCCAACCACCGTTGGCAAATTGATCCATTCGGGTCATAACACCCGCCATATCTGGATAAACCACGACGTGAGCAAACTCACCTGAGGCGGACGCGCCGCCAATAAGCGGATACATAGTGAACCAGCCTATGTTACCCAGCCCGTCAGGGTTGTTCTCCACTGCCCTCGCATGCATTGCATTTAGATCGTCATGGCTGACACCCTCGCGACGCGTGCACCAATTCCAGGTGACCATTCGAGAATCATCCGTATTTATAGCTTCTACGTCTGCCCAGTTAGTAAACATCGCGGCAAACTTCACACTGCAGGTGGCTATGTCTTGCCACTCAGCATTGAGCTTTTGCCCCTCTTTGGTCGACATCCACTTGTCCCAACCCGAGCCTGAATTCTCAAAATCTGTGACTAAAAATTCGACGAAATCTGCCGGGTATGGATTGTTAGGCATATTGTGCGTAGCGAAAGGATATTGACGGATGAGTGCAACCTCGGCGTCATTCTTCTTCGCCCACTTCCTGTAACGAGCGGACATAGCATCGTAGTCACGCATGCTTTTGCCGTCGTTGAGTGCGCACAATTGAATTTGAACAGACATCGGCTCGGCAGGATCAATTCCCCCTGCAAATGTCTCGTGATCATCCGCCGCCAAAAATGGCGCCGCACAGGTTAGTACTGAACCTAATACAACTTGCTTTAATGCTTTCATTGTCTTGCCCCAGTTAATTATCACAGGAGCTCTAAACGTCCGCGAGGTGGAACCGCAAACGCCGCCCCCACGCCAAAAACTACAGGGCGCAGGTGCTGTGTCTATTTTTTTGACTCTCAGCTGTCTGTTTTGCCCCCTTTGGACTTGTGTCACATTTTTTGCGGAGAGATACGGCAGAAAACGCACCCTTTAGGTGCAAAACAGATGCCATTGAAGCGTTAGTATGTAGGTGGCTTTCATATCAAGCGACTAGACTTGGGAGGATTCTTGTCCAATTGGGAAGCGTCGAACATTGGTCTAGCGTCGCCCTACTTAAGTGAACAAATATGACTCTTCTTTAATGTTTTAGCGGCATCAGCAGTGCTCCGCAGCCGGACCACAACAGCGTCTAAATTTTGTCAGGAAAGGGCCAGCAGTGTCATTTTCTTGAAACACCAACATCGTTATTGTCGCGTACTAATTAAGTTCCTCTTAAATAACGACTTAAGGAAGGTCCGATGTATCCAAGAGTTACTGTTCACGCACTCACACTGTTCTCACTTTTAGCTCTCGCCGCTTGCGGTGGAGGCGGTGGCTCAAACAACACCGCCGGAACGATAGAAGCGGTCGCACCACCACCTGAGCCTGTGTTTACAATTGTAGGGTCTGTCGATGCATCACTTGATGCGGGTGCGAATGTATCTGTCGACTTAGCCGGTCAGCGCTTTTCTACGACAACAGACTCACAAGGACGATACGAATTGGAGGTCGACTCCAGCGCGTCGAATAGCCTTGTTAGCCTCAACGCCCAGGGTAAGGGCGGGCAAGATGTGCTAATACTTGCAAGTGCTCTGGGTGATCTAAAAAGCCTTAAGTCACTGGCAGGCAATGACGCGCGCCTAACCACCGATGAGTTGGCCGCTGTGGAGATCACACCCCTCACAACAGCCGCTGTGGGCCTCGCCATGATAGAAAATAATGGCGGACTCCCCTCGAGTTTTGACGAATTGCGTTCACACAGTCTTAACGTCAATTCGGAAGAAATATTGATCGCATCCGCCGCGCTTGAGTTGGCGGTAACTGACCCTAGTATGCAATCAATGATGCTGAGCGGCGACGCATCAACCATGGACCTCGTGACATCAGTAGACCGGCTTTACCACGCCGTGTCGTCCATTCAATCTGAGGACCCGAGCAAGCTATCTAATGCCAAAATGGACACCATATCTAAAGCCTCCACGAATCTGGCAAACCGACCGTCGGGGCTTGACCAACTCTTCATCTATGAGCCGGGCTATCGTTCATCCGCCTTTAAATTCTACGACGACGGTACGGGTATCGAGTTCACCAACGCGCGCCTAGGAGAAGAGTTCTTCACCTGGACGCAATCGGGCGACGAAGTCGTGGTGAGCTATGAAGACTGGGTTGTCGACGGACGAATTGTTTTGATCGATACCGATGACGATGGTGTCGAGGAGGAGGTATACGAAGAGACGGTACGCAAAAACACGACGCTCACCTTTGTGGCCGAGGGAGAAGGCTACGACGTCGTAAACATCCAAACCAAGCACATCAAGCGATATCCCGAGGTTTCAGAAATACTGCCTGAGGTGGAAGTTGATCATGACGGTACCCAAGGCGCGGGGAGGGGTGCAAAAGCGTTTTATACGGCCAACGGAGACACTTTTAGCTCACCCTCTGACATGGAGGATTGGATCTTGCCAATACCGGGTAGATTCTTTGAGGACTATCCCGATGGTCGGTTCTTCCGAAGCGACATCACGTTTGACTTCGTCATTTTTGACCCAGCAAATGTTGGTGCGGGCGCAGAGCTTGGAAGCTTTGATTGGCAAACTAACGCAGAAGGTCACTTGCTAATCACCACTGAGACCTCCCGGTCACTGGAGTTCATCCCCTTCGGTCCCCTTTTGATGGGGGTGGTTGAAAGCGACGACGCTGGCCATGTCATAGGCATGAGCGTCGGGCGAGGAGGCAAACGTGTTGCCAATGCAAACGACATCACACCCGGCATTTACAGCTTAGAGTGGAGTTGGCTCAGTGATGCGAACTCGCGCTTCTGGATCAACATCAATGAAGACGGCACAGCGAAGAGCACCTGGACCTTCGATGACAATGGCGACGGGGTCGTGACGGCCAGCGAGGCCATCAGGTACACCGGTGATTGGGACAATCAGTTCGAGCAGATGATCATCAACCTGTATCGCCGCACTGACCGGAACGATAAGTCATTATGCCCATCAGCTGAAACCGA
>CBFHQN010000010.1:29556-35410 GCA_965657765.1 Luminiphilus sp.
GTGTGCTCTACAACAAGCGCTACTGGGACATGATCGACGTCGAGGGGGGTCGTTTGGTAATGGGCCACACTCATAACTTCTTCGACTACTTAGACGACTACCAGACGCGTTATCTGCTGGACACGCGTCACTGGATCAAGCTCGACGCCGAGCCGCTGCAAGTGGTCGAGGAATAAGTGAGCGGCGCAGGCTCTAGCGGCTTCTCGTTAGAGCTTGCATTTCATCCGCAGAGACTGTGAGTTTGTAACTTGGTCGTGGAGAACCAGAGCCCGTCTGCTCGAACGCCAAACCTACTGACAGCAAGAGAGAGTCCTGGTCGCGGCCACTCATGAAAGAGACACCCACTGGCACCCCTGCGATCGTTCCCATGGGAACGGTCAGGTTTGGATAGCCACTCACCGCGGCCATGGACCCGGCGCCCGCCCAAGCAGGCCAAACATCACCGTTGACCACATCGGCTCTGGGCGAGACGGGCCCGCTAGGCCCCATCAGAACTTGCACATTGTGCTTTTCAAGCAGCGCATCGATTCCGTTCTCCCTCGTTGCTAAACGTATCAACGCTAGCGCATCAAGGTATTCGTCGCTGTCAAGTGACGGGGCTTCGAGGGAAGACTCAAGAATGTCTTGCCCGAAAATAGCTTGTTCGACAGCCGCATTCTCTTTGTTGAAATCCACCACTTCCTGAAGACTACGCACGGGAATATCCGCAGGCGACCCGGCCAAATAAGCGTCGAGGAATTGCTTGAACTCCGCCCCCAGAACTAAGCGCGCAGCACCCCAAAACTCAGGAGGTGTGTCGTGCTCATCGATACGAACAATCTCGGCACCTTTTTCGGACATCCCTGCAATCGCTGCGTCTAGCTGAGCGTTTAGCCTTGGGTTGTCATTGCGCGCAAACTCCAAAACCCCAATGCGCATTCCAGAAACTAACGAGCTATCGAGCGACTCGAAATAGTTATTCGTCCAACCGGTCATCCCATCGAGCATCAGCGCAGCACCGCTTACTGATTTAGTGATAGGGCCCGCTGTGTCCTGAGTGGCGGCAATAGGGACAATGTGATCGACCGGCAAGAGACCGTGCGTTGGCTTCAAACCCACAACACCATTCACCTGTGAGGGACAAATGATTGAGCCATTAGTCTCCGTCCCTACAGTTGCCGCTGCCAAGCTTGCGGCCGCAGCCGCCGCAGAGCCTGAACTTGAACCACAGGCTTGGCGATCTAATACGTGCGGATTTTTCACTAAGCCGCCCACTGCGGACCAACCAGAGACCGAGTGATTGGAGCGAAAATTTGCCCACTGGCTCAAATTGGTCTTGCCCAGAATAATGGCCCCGGATTCACGCAAGGCCGCGACAAGAGGACTGTCTCGGCCCGTCACATTATTAATGAGCGCAGTCGAGCCGGCAGTGGTTGCAAGGTCGTCTTTCGACTCGATATTGTCTTTTAGAAGAACGGGGACACCATCGATCGGACTGAGCGCTTGTCCCAATTTACGCCGCAAGTCGCTCTTCTCAGCCAGCCCCAAAGCGCTCGGATTTACCGAGATCAAGGCATTGAGTGTGGGTCCCGTCTTATCGATAGCCTCAATACGCTCTAAGTAAGCCTGCACGAGCTCGACTGATGAAAATGCGCCGTTCTCAAGTTGCTGGCTAATCTCGGATAGCGTCATATCGACGACATCGGGAGCCACAATTACCGCAGACGTTGAGCCTACCTCTGACTCTTCAGGTGACCCGCAGCCGATCAAAACAAGTGCAATCGATGTGGTTACAAGCAGCTTTTTCATAGATTTAGCCTCATTAATCGGAGCTATCGGCGTGACAGTAACACCGGCGTACCGTAAAACCGGCACACGCAACCGAAATGCAAAAATAGAACCCTACTCAGCAGCACCAACAATCACTCAGCACCACTGAAAATTGACATGATGGTGTTTCGTACACCGCCCACTGTTTCTGGTGTCTCATTAATCACGCGAGTGTGAAGGTCTCCAGTATTGAATGCCTCCCAATCCGATGAGCCTTCGATGTTGGGGTTTCCTGTCTTAGCAAATTGCGTCCAATGATCCACGATCTGAGCGGATACCTCTCGGTCAGCCTCGGACCAGTCGTAACCAACCTTGTCCAGTGAGCCAAATACATAGGCCAAATCACCTGAATGATAGGCGCCCCCACTCCGCGGTCCGCCCTCGAGTTCTAAGAAGGGTTGGTCGGGCATGTAGATATGAAACGACGGTGGCACGTGATCCATAAAATAGAGGTAGGTCTCCCGGCCAGCGTCCGCGTGATAGGAGGCCCATTGGCGTTTACCGTAGGCCATGAATAAATCCGTTGAAATCGCATGCTGCAACTCGCCCGGACTCATGTTCTCTGCGTCATACTCCCCAACAAGTTCATCGGCTCGATCACCACCCACATAGGCCAGAAACCCTTCCAACTCAGCCTCAGTAAGCGCGTTATTAACCGGGAACAGCTCATACCCTTCATTGGCAAGAAAACCGAGCATCAGCGGTATTTTGCTCTGCTCGCCTGCCGCATAGGCCTCATCGGGCCATCGGGGCAATACAACACCGTCGATCACAATACGACTGCCCGACTCCCAATCTGAGGCGGCCATGGCATCGAGCAGGGCATCAGGCTCTGCATCTCGCAGGCCTTCGATGGACGAGGCGCCCAGAGCCTCAACCAGTGCCTGACCGCGCTCGTAGCCGTTAGCATCGGCTTTGGAGAGCTGGTTAACACAGGCAGCCGACTGACCAATGGCTTTGTGAAAGAGTCCTTGAGCCGCAGGTGCAGTCATTAACGAGCATACGCTCTGGGAGCCGGCAGACTGCCCGAAGATAGTCACGTTGTTAGGGTCGCCACCGAGTGATGCGATGTTGCGATTCACCCATTCAAGCGCGGCAATTTTGTCCATCAACCCGTAATTTCCGGACGCGCCGCCTTCGGTCTCCGCAGAAGCCTCATTGGATAGCCACGGGTGCGCCAGGAAGCCCAGTGGGCCCAATCGATAATTTATAGTGACCACCACCACATCGTGCTGAGCAAGTGTAGTACCGTCAAAAATCAGCGAGTGTCCCTGACCACTCACGTGTGAACCTCCGTGAAACCAAACCATAACGGGCTTTTTGTCCTGGGTCGCTGATGTCCAGACATTAAGGTAAAGACAGTCTTCGGAGACGGGGAAGTCCTCGCGACGCCATACAAAGTTGGATGAATGACGCGGCTGGTAACAGCTGTTAGCGAAGGTGTCAGCCGATCTAACCCCTGCCCAGTCAGCGGGCGCCTGAGGTGCCCGCCAGCGCAAATCATCAACCGGTGGTGCTGCGTAAGGGAGTCCGCGGTAAACCGTAATCGACTCATCGTAAGGCGATGCGATCCCCGTTACTTGTCCTTCGGTGAGTTGCTTCACGCCGGGCTCTGCAACGGACGTATCATCGGTAGTGCCCCCGCAGGCGGCTAGCTGAGAGACGAAAGCAAAAAGTATCGATGCACCGAGCACTTTCACTGGATTTTTTGCATTTTTAACTCTCATCGTTCTGCTCCCATCATTTTTATTATTTGTAGTCGCGTCGCCGACCATTCTGATGGCCTCTCGGATATGCGTTTTACCGCCTCAATTTTGAACACCGGGCGCGGAGCCCAACCTAGGCCTCGCAGAGTCCTTGCAGCACTGCCACCTCATGGCGAACCGCCTCGGGCGACCCCAGAAGCTGTCGATTGAAGCCGATCCGTTTGAACCAATAATGGAGACCAACCAAGTCAGTGAAGCCCATGCCACCATGAACTTCAGTGCTTGTTTTAGCAACAAACTGACCGACCTCCGAAAGGTGCGCCTTGGCATGACAGGCTGTCTCTGCCGCATCTTCCGTCGACTCGTCGAACGCATGACCCGCATACCATGAAAAGGCACGACAGGGTTCCAACTGCGAGGCCATCTCCGCGCACATATGCTTAACTGCTTGGAATGAACCAATCGCGCGATTGAACTGTTTTCGATCGAGTGAATACGCTACCGCTTGATCAAGCATGTACTGCGCAGCCCCTAAGGTATCGGCTGCCTGAATAGCGCGCCCCCTATACAAGGTGTCTCGCACCAACTGCGCATCCTCGGTCACAAGACAAGCAGGTGTCTGATCAAAATTAAGCTCACAAACGCTGCGGGTGGTATCGATAGTTGTTAGCAACTTTCGGTCAAGATGCTCGCTTTCAACCATGTAGATCCGACCGTCCGCTAGGGCCACTAAATAGGCATCGGCACTCGCATCTAGGGCATATAAGCTCTGACCGCTGAGTTTGGAAGCAGACTCTACAACCGTGCCTTTTCTGCTACCAACGAAGTCACCAAAGGCAATACCGACTCGGTAGTCGCCACTTGCCATCCCCGCAAGCGGATCGGTCGCACCGGCCTGATTGAGTAGATGTGCAGACATAACAGCGGTGCTCAAAAAGGGCCCGGGACAGGCGGCGTAACCCAGCGCCTCCGCAATCGCCACCGCGTCGAGCATACCGAGCTCTGCGCCGCCCTGGGCTTCTGGAATGATGATGCCGGCCAAACCCATTTCGGCGAGACCGCGCCAAGTAGCGCTGTCAGATTGCTCACCCGAGGCAATCTTTCGCACGACGTCGATGGATACCTCGGATGATAAATACTTTCTAACACTGTCATCGAGGAGCAGTTGATCTTGTGATAATCCAAATTCCATTTGTTACCCCTCCTCTTACTTGGCGGCCGCCGCCGGAATCTTTGGCTCTTTCGGCATGCCGAGTCCGCGCTCACTAATGATGTTTTTCTGTATTTGCGAGGTGCCACCGCCAATAATAAGTCCGAGATAGAACATGTATTGGTACTGCCATGAACCGCGGCCGCGCACGTGTGGATTGTCACCGTAGCTAAGACCGATCTCACCCATGACGTCGATACCCAAGCATTCGATCTCGTGACGCAATTCGGTACCAATGAGCTTCACAATCATGCCGGCAAGGCGAACATCCTGATTGCGATTAATCTTGGCCGAGAGCAGGCGCATGTCGTTGTACTGCATGGCGAGCACGCGTCCCTCGAGTTTCAGGAGACGATCGCGAAAGACAGGATTATCGATGATCGCTTCGCCGTTGATGCTCTCTTCCCGCATCAGGCGCTTTACACCGTTCAAGCGATTCATTGCCGCGTCGGGCGTCGCCAGTGAACCTCGCTCGTGCCCCAAGATCGCGTTCGCCACCTGCCAGCCCTGACCGCGCTCACCCACGATTTGATGCTGCGGAACGCGCACGTCTGTAAAAAAGACTTCGTTGAAATTGGCGTCACCGGTCATATCAACAAGCGGTCTGATTTCAATGCCCGGCGTATCCATGCGGAATAACAAGAACGAAATACCAAGATGCTTAGGCGCATCAGGTTCAGTGCGAACAAGGCAGAATATCCAGTCAGCGTGATGAGCTGTGCTGGTCCAGATTTTTTGTCCGTTGATAACCCACTCATCACCATCAAGCTCGGCTTTGGTGGTCAGGCTCGCTAGGTCGCTTCCGGCACCGGGCTCGGAGTAACCCTGGCACCAAATCATTTCCGCGCGAATGGTCGGTTCGACAAAGGCCTTTTTCTGTTCTTCGGTACCCATCTCGAGTAGAACAGGCGTTAACATCGTCACGCCCTGACCATTGAAACCTCGGTGCATGCGCTCCGCGCCAAATTCTTCTGCAATGATGCGGGATTTGATGATGTCTGGCTCGGCGCCATAGCCGCCGTATTCGCTTGGGATCGTGCGGCTGTGATAGCCGTTTTCAATGAGGAGTGCCTGCCAATCGCGCATGGCTTGGCTCTTGATGCCATCCCCCGCTTGGGGCTGCTTATCT
>CBFHQN010000011.1:0-33664 GCA_965657765.1 Luminiphilus sp.
TGGGTCTGGTGTTCAAGTTGCGCATAGTCAGGGTTGATAAATTGGCAGGCATAGCCACAGCGGCCGGGCTCACTGGTCCGGCTAATACCGCAGTCGGTGCAGAGCTTTCGATGCGGTGCCGAATCCTGTTCCTGCACCGCTATGAGGTTCATCCGTCTAAGCCCAGCATGTACTCGGCTACGAGCAAGCGCATGTCTTCAGACACATGGCCTTGAGGTGGCATCGCTGGGAAGTCTGGTCGGCGTTTCACGGGGTTGGCAACGTAATCAGCAAGCGCCTGAACGTCATCGCCATATTGCGCTTGAATGACCAAGGCTGGCGGGCCAATCAGGCGGACATTATAGGCGTGACAGCCAGCACAGATACCGTTGTAAACGACTTCAGCACCACCCGCATCCGCAGTGATGATGCGAGGATCAGCAGGTGCTTCCAACATTTTGGTGGAGAGCTGGCGTGAGGTGCCGATATCGGTCGCAGTAGCAACGGCATCAGCAGCGCGCACAGTGGGGGCGTCACAGTCTGCCCATTCCTCCAGTCCGTACGATCGATAGGCACCTCGGCGGGAAATACAACTGCCGCGCTCTTTATCGGCGGCAGATTGATAAGCCAGAATATCTGGGCCTTTAGTGCTGAATTTGCTCAGCATCAAGAGCTTCATCTCCCCGTCGGGGTCATTGCCATTGTCGAACATGACATTGTTGCGAATTTCCACGTTATCGGAGTGTGGGTCTGAGCCTTTGTCGCTCGCAACCTCGGTCACAAAATCACCACTTGTGACGATGATGCCGCCGGTGTTGTTGCCTGTGATGATGTTGTCCTCGATAACCACCTGGTCCCCTGACATCACAAGCACGCCTGTACCTGAGGGTATGCCTGCAACCAGCGAACCGGGGATAGCAAAGTTGGGTGTGTTGTTATTGGTTACGAAGTTACGACGAATAATCGCATCGTAAGAAGATTTGATAGGCAGCCCGGGGGTGATGAATACGAGAATGCCACCGGTGTTACTTCTAGCAACATTCCCCTCGACTAAAACGTGGCGGCTGTTCTCAACTTCGATGCCTGCAACATTGTCGAAGACTTGATTGTTGCGCACGTCGATGTAGTCAGACATACCAACATAGATCGCTGCATCCTCAATTTCACTGAGAATGTTGTTTTCAATCAGACCGTTGTGTCCAAACTCAGGGAAAATGCCGTAGAGGCCGGTGTCGATCACCCAGTTGTTTCTAATCGAGAAGTTGTTTCCCGACTGCCCCATGATGGCATTGCCTTTGTACTTCGTGATTTTGAACCACTCGACACTAAAGCCGTTTCCTGAATAGAGGATCGCATCGTTGAGAACCTTCTCGCCGTCGAGGTGGGGCCACTCGCCGTCTTCAACCACGCCAACCAGTGAAATATCGTCTTTGTCGACAAACACAGTCTCGTGATAAGTGCCCGGGTAGACCTTGATCGTGTCACCTGCCTTGGCCTTGGTAACGGCTGCTTGAATCGACTCGCCCTCTTTGACTTCTAAAGTGGCTGCTTGGGTGGTAGCCGCTAAAAGCGCTACCAACATTATCGACAGTGCTGTGATGAGTTTTATTTTCATTATTGTGCCCTCGATGTCAGACGCTCACGCTGCTGTTCTTTGTGGCGAACTTGTCGTTTCTGCTGTTGGTGTAGAGAGTGCTCTGCATCACCATACTTTTGTTCCAACTGAATTGCTCGCCCCGGTACCAAACCAGACGGAACTCGCTCGGGTATGGCAGGCATAAAGCCCTCATCGGTCAGAGCGTGGAGGAAGTCGACCAATCTGTCGAGTTCTTCGTCTCGAAGATTGGGCTCCCAGATATGCCAATGAATAAGAAGATTTTCGTTTTCGGGAACCGCATGTCCTCTTCCACCGTTGTAGAAGGCCACCGTATCGCGCAGCGTTTCGAAGTTGCCTTGGTGCATGTAGGGAGCAGTTTTTGCAATATTGCGCAGGCTTGGCACGCGAAAGCCACCGCGTTGACTCGGAATGCCGGATGTTTTGCCAGCGCCGGGATCGAAGGGCCTACCCTCCGGTTCCGGTACGCCAATGATCGCGATTTCCTGATTGCTGAAGAGGGGTGGGGTATGACATTCACCGCATCGAGAAACAAAGGATCGGAAGACATTAAGCCCCTCGAGTTCACTGGGAGAAAGGCTGTCATGGATACCATGTGCGTAAAAATCATACCGGCTGTTGAGCGAAACCAGTGATGCTTCAAAGGCGCTTAGCGCTGTGTAGACCTGATCTAAAAGGATGTCGGGTGTTCCAAATGCGTCGGCGAAAAGCTTTTGGTAAACGTCGTTGCCTGAGAGGTCGGCCAATAATTGTTCGGGTGTGGTACCCATTTCATTCGGCGAATACAGCGGACCTAGGAGTTGGGTTTCGAGTGTTGTCTTACTGCCATCCCATAGCAAGGTGTCGAAGAAGCCAATATTCCAAAGACTTGGTGCCGAGCGTTCGAGCACGGCTCCATTGATGCCGCGGGCACGGCCTCGTCCATCCGCAAAGCCATGATCCGGATCGTGGCAGCTCGAACAGGCGATGGTGTGATCGCCCGATAGCACCGGGTCGAAAAAGAGATAGCGGCCGAGATCAATGACCTCTGGACTGAAACCATCCCGGATATCGGGAAGGCCCGCACGCGGACCGCCAACGCCACTGTCGTGCGGTGACGAATAGCCGTCGTAGAGCGTTTGAAGGTCACAGCCGCGATCAGCTGAGAGTACAAAACCAGCGGGGCACACCCTCGCCAGTTCGAAGTTTGTGTTCACTTCCTCTGCCAAGGTGACGGGCGCTAGCCACATCACCACCACAAGACCTAATCTGACTTTACTCAGCGAGTGAGGCCACATAGGTCGAAACATCATCAATGAGTTGCGGGTCTTTCAGTGCTTTGGCTAAACGTGCCATTTGCTGACCATATCGATCGTCGGGGTGGCCACCACGTCGGCCCTTCGCGAAGTGAAGGTACTGGCGCCTTAGGTAGTTTTGGCTGAGTCCTAGAAGATTGGGCGCACCAAGCGCATCGTTGCCGATCGCACTGGTTCCGTGGCACGCGCTGCAGTAGGCGTTATAAAGGTCTTTACCGCGCTCTTTATTGCCGACATGGATCATTCCAGTTGTGTGGTTGATATCTGGAAAAGCGTCAATAGTGCGGGTCGCATCAGCGAGCACCGAAGCATCGAGCGATGAGATTGCCGCGATCATTGTCTGCGTATGGTTATCGTCACTCTTGCGCCAGCCGGCTCGAAATCCTTCAAGTTGCCGTTGGGCATACGCTGCTGATAACTGGGTTAGATTCGGCGCGCCGAAGGCGTCATTTCCTTGCCCGCTGACGCCATGGCACTGCGCGCAGTGGGTCTGATAGCTGTCTTTGGCGTTTGCAGCCGTAGTTATCAGTAGCAAGGCAATGAAGGCTGCACGCAGCAGGGTTTGGTGGGTCATCTGTCGGTTTTATTTCTTTTTAAGATCGCGGCAATCAGTATAAACGCCACAGCAGAGGTGACAAATGATCCAATTCCTTCGGAGAGACGCGATCTTTGCAATTTACTTGCACCTAGCTGCCCCATTCGGCCAGTCATCGCTCTTGGAGGAGATGCGCGCTAAGCTGGGATAAAGCCGTAGCTATAAGAATAGTGAGCGAAGCATGGAGTTTTTAAAGCAGGACTGTTGTGCCACGTTGAGAGAGGGGTTGAGTGAACTCTACCGTCATGCGCCTGATGTGGCAGAAGTGTCAGATCGCAAAGGTAAGAGTTTTAGGGATCACGATCTCACCCATGTCATTTTCGGTTGCGATACATCGCTCGAGGGGGAGATTTTATTAAAGCCTTGGATCTTGTTTGGCACGACGATCACGTTGGATGAAATAAGAGCGTACCAGGCTGATCCGGAGGTGAAGCGCCTCAATGAAGAAGGAATCGAGATGATGGGTGGTTGGCTAACGACCTACATCTTGGCCTTTATCTATTACTTTCCGATGTTCTTCTGGGTCTGGCTGCGCCGTGTAAGAAGAATGACGGAGAAGTGGCCCCACTCTGAAGTGACGGAGGCAATGTTAGACACACCGCTTAACGACTTGCGTCGACGCTTCGGAATAACGCTGTACCGCCATTGCTAGCCCTCCCTGCTGTCTAAGGGAGGCTAGAGGTGTTCCTGTATTTACTCGTCTAGGAAGCTGCGAAGGTAATCTGATCGTGTCGGATGGCGAAGCTTGCGCAGTGCTTTTGCTTCGATCTGACGAATACGCTCTCGGGTCACGTCAAACTGCTTGCCGACTTCTTCGAGCGTGTGGTCAGTGTTCATGTCGATACCAAAACGCATTCTGAGAACCTTCGCTTCACGCGCCGTGAGGCCGCCAAGCACGTCTCTCGTCGCCTCGGTCAAGCCTTCCTCAGTCGCTGACTCAACAGGGCTCGAGATAGTCACGTCTTCGATAAAATCGCCGAGGCTTGAGTCTTCGTCATCACCAATAGGTGTTTCCATGGAGATCGGTTCTTTTGCAATCTTGAGGACCTTGCGTACTTTATCCTCAGGCATATCCATGCGCTCGCCCAACTCTTCCGGCGTTGGCTCGCGACCCATTTCCTGAAGCATCTGACGCGATATGCGATTGAGCTTGTTGATCGTCTCGATCATGTGGACTGGGATACGAATGGTCCGCGCTTGGTCAGCAATGGAGCGCGTAATTGCCTGGCGAATCCACCATGTCGCATACGTTGAGAATTTGTAACCACGTCGATACTCGAACTTATCAACCGCCTTCATCAAACCGATGTTGCCTTCCTGAATAAGATCGAGGAATTGAAGTCCACGATTGGTGTACTTCTTAGCAATCGAGATAACAAGCCGAAGGTTTGCTTCGACCATCTCTTTCTTGGCCCGACGAGCTCGGGCTTCACCCATACTCATCCGGCGATTAATTTCTTTGATTTCAGTCGTCGACAGACCCACTTCGTCTTCGATAATCGCAATGCGCTTCTGTAAGCGAACAATATCCTCGCGGTAATTTGCGAGGCGCTCGCTAACGTCTGCTTTCTTGGTAGCACCGTCAATCCAGTCTAGCTTGCTCTCAGAGCCTTGGAAGCTCTTAATAAATTCTTTGCGATCCATCCGGCACTCTCGAACCACAAGGCGCATGATTTCTCGCTCTGACTCTCGAACGACTGCCAGAATAGCTCGCGGTGTCTCAACCAGTGGATCAAAGACGCGAGGCGTTAACTTGAAGAACTTGAACAGTTCGCCCAGCTTGGCCATTTCCTTTTGCGCTTCTTTGCTGTCGTAGCCTTTCTCTGCAAGCACGTTTTCGGTCTTCGTGCATTGACGCTTCAGTGCAGTAAAACGCTTTTTAGCCTCAACCGGGTCAGGACCCGTATCAGTCTCTTCTGAATCATCGTTACCGCTATTTGCATTTTGCTCCGCAATTTCCTGAGCAGACGGCACGTGATCAGCGGGGTCAAGGTAGCCGACCAAAATATCTGATAGCTTGCGCTCTTCTTTGGCGACGAGGTCGTACTCTTCACAAAGTCTGCGCGCGACACGAGGGTAGAAGGCTAATGCAGCCATCAACTCGCGAATGCCTTCTTCGATTCGCTTGGCGATGACAATTTCGCCTTCACGCGTCAGCAGCTCAACGGTGCCCATCTCCCGCATGTACATGCGCACGGGGTCTGTTGTGCGACCGGCTTCATTTTCTACCGCTGCAAGAGCTGCAGCGGCTTCAGCTGCGGCGATCTCATCGGCCGACCGATCACCTTCGGTAAGAATGAGTTCATCGGCATCAGGCGCCTGCTCGAAGACCTGAATACCCATGTCGTTGATCATCTGGATGATGTCTTCGACCTGATCGGGCTCAGAGATATCTTGCGGGAGGTGATCGTTCACCTCGGCATAAGTCAGATAGCCTTGTTCTTTTCCCTTGGCAATTAATTGCTTCAAGAGTGATTGTTGTTGTAGCGAATCAGACATGAAAGGATCCGGAGTAGAGACAGTCGGAAAAAATTGAGCGCGCCATTATAGTGGCCGCTGGTGCAATTAGCCATGTCAAAACTTGGACTTTGGTGCATTTATGCAATTTTGACGAATCCGTCGCTTCTGGAAGAGGTGCGCGTTAATTTCTTCCAGAAAGTTGTCTTATCTCAGTCATAAGTGACACGAGCTCGCGCTTTTGCTCGTTATTTAACTCGGCGTAAGGCACCGATTTAAGTTCTTGAGCACGTTTACGCAACAGATTGACACCCCGATCTCTCGATAATTTATTTAATAAAGCCACTAGGTGCTCATTGATCTCATCTTCGGCATCGATAACTTCCTTGGCTGCAGCGGCGCTGAGTGCCTCACCCTCGTCGGTATTCGTCCAATACCCCAACAGGGCCGCTGTGCTCATATCAGGCGTTTCGCGCACGAGAGTAACCACTTCTCGCAATAAGTTCGCGGTTCTGTCTGAGGTATCGGGGAGCATCTCGTCCGCTATCAGAAGTGCTGCGGGCGGGTGGAGTGCAATCAAGCCTAGTGCTCGCATCAGCACGCCATCGTTAAAGCCTGTATCGAAGCCAGAATCTAGCTCGAAAGCCCCGGTCATAGCCGCGTATGGATCAGCGTTGTCATAGCCGCTAGGAGGAACAGTCCCAAACTGACCGTACTCCTCTTCGTCAGGCGGTGGCGCCATATCGGTGTAGGACAGAGAAGCGGGTTCTGCGTTATTCGACGTTTCCTGAACTTCGCGCAGGCGCCGAAGGCTCTCCACGTCCATATCCGTTCGTTCGGCTAGCGACTTGAAGAGGAGGGTTTTGTATACACCGTCTGGAATTTGATTGATGTAAGGCGCAACTAACTTTGAGAGCCGAGCTTTTCCATCCATCGTTGTCAGATCGATCCCGGTACCCATCTGCTCGAAAAGGAACTGTTCAAGTGGTGCGGCTGTGTCAAACATGTGCTCGAGGTGCTGTGCGCCTTTACTGCGCACAACGGTGTCAGGGTCTTCCCCCTCGGGTAAAAAAAGGAACTTCACCTGCCTACCATCTTCCATCATCGGAAGCGCCGCTTCCATGCCTCTGAACGCTGCCTTTCGACCTGCTTCATCGCCATCAAAGCAAAACACAACCTGCTCGACGCGGCGTAATAAAAGTTCAAGATGAGGCTTGCCCACAGAGGTTCCCAGCGTTGCCACGGCATAATGAATACCGAATTGCGCTAGAGCGATTACATCCATATATCCTTCGACAACAACAATTCGACTCAAGTTCTTCGCGAATTTGCGGATGTGGTGTAATCCATAAAGTTCGTGCGACTTTGAAAACAGGGGTGTCTCGGGTGAGTTAAGGTACTTCGGCTTGCCATCGCCCAACACTCTTCCCCCCATCGCAATCACTTTTCCGCGTTGATTAACGATGGGGAAAATGACGCGATCTCGGAATCGGTCGTATTTTCGGCCTTTGTCATTTTCTATGAGCAGACCCGCGGTGAGTGCATGGCCAACGCTGTCCTCGTCCGTCAATGTTTGCATGAGGTTATCCCAGCCCTCAGGCGCAAAGCCAAGACGGAAGTCACGAGCGATCTCACCCGAGAGCCCTCGGCGTTTAAGGTAGTCCACAACCCGCCCACGATCTTTGTGCTGGCGAAGAAAGCCTTCGTAAAGTTTGGTGGCGCGCTCCATGGATTCATACAGCGGTTTTTGATGGTCGATTTGGGGGGCGTTGTCGACCTCTTCAGCTGGCAGGTCAATGCCCGCGGCTTGTGCTAGCGATTCCATAGCCTCACGGAATTCCATTCGCTCGTAATCCATGATAAAGCCGAGTGCATTGCCACCCGCACCGCAGCCGAAGCAGTAGTAAAACTGTTTTTCAGGGTTAACCGAGAAAGAGGGGGTTTTCTCTTCATGGAAAGGGCAGCAGGCAGAGTAATTCTTCCCGGCTTTCTTGAGCTTTACGCGCCGATCGACGACATCAACGATATCGGTTCTATCGAGAACTTGATCTATAAATGCTTGTGGGAGTCGAGCCATCTTTGGCAGCCTAAGCCGTTGCTCAAGCCGTCAGTTTAGCCTTAACAATCTTCGAAACGGCACCCATATCTGCACGGCCTTGCAGTTTAGGTTTGATAGCGCCCATCAAGGGACCCATTGCGGCCATACCCGTTGCATCGATTCCAGCGAGCGCTGCATCGATGATTACAACAATTTCGTCTTCGCTGAGTTGCTGAGGAAGGAATTCTTGGATGACTTCAATTTCCGCAAGCTCAATAGCCGCCAATTCATCACGGCCTGCGCTTTGAAATTGATTAACAGAGTCTCGGCGCTGCTTAACCATTTTATCCATGATGGTCAGCGCGCGGGCATCATCTATCTCGATGCGCTCGTCTACCTCGACACGCTTGAACTCTGCTTGAATGAGACGGATGGTACCGAGCCGTTCCTTCTCCCGCGCTTTCATAGCCGCCTTCATGGCAGCTTTGATGGTAGCGACTAGATTATCGGCTTCGGACATCTCGCGACTCCGCAGGGATTAATACAAACGCTGGCGCTTGCGATTTTCCCGAGACATTTTTTTGAGGTGACGCTTTACGGCGGCCGCGGCAGCACGTTTACGAACAGTGGTCGGCTTCTCGTAGTGCTCGCGCTTACGAACTTCGGCTAGCAAGCCTGCTTTTTCGCATGAACGCTTGAAACGGCGCAGTGCAACGTCAAAGGGCTCGTTCTCTTTTACCTTGACTGAAGGCATTCAAATCTTCCTGTTTACATTGGGCGCAAAAGCGCCGCACTCAAATTAGGGCGCGCAGTATAGGTAGGCGAGCGGCGTTTTGCAAAGCTTAACAACGTGCTAAGTTCCGCATTTTTCCAAGGACACACCGATTTGCGCGTATTAGGCATAGAAACCAGTTGCGATGAGACCGGTGTCGCCATCTATGACACCGAGCACGGTCTGCTGGCCGACGCTTTATATTCGCAGATCGATATCCACGCTGAGTACGGTGGCGTCGTCCCTGAGTTAGCTTCGCGCGATCATATAAGGAAGACGCTTCCTTTAGTCGACGAAGTGATTGCCGAGGCAGGTCTAACCAAAGGGGATATTGATGCGGTTGCTTATACCTCGGGCCCGGGTTTACTCGGTGCGCTTATTGTCGGTGCCACAATGGCAAGATCGATTGCTGCAGGGCTCGGCGTGCCCTCGCTAGGTATACATCATATGGAAGGGCATTTGATGGCCCCCTTGCTTTCCGATAAACCGCCGGGCTATCCATTCGTGGCACTATTAGTTTCCGGAGGTCATACCCAGTTAATTCGTGCCGATGCTTTTGGTGATTACCAGTTATTAGGCGAGTCACTCGACGATGCTGCTGGCGAGGCTTTTGACAAGACGGCAAAATTGCTAGGGCTTCCCTATCCAGGCGGGCCGCAGGTCGCGATGCTGGCGGAAAAGGGTGACCCCGATCGATTTGGTTTTCCTCGTCCCATGGTTAAACACCCTGGCCTCGACTTCAGTTTCTCTGGATTGAAAACACATGTTGGAACCTGCATTCGCGATCTGAGCGCTGAGGCGCCGCTTACCGATCAGGATAAAGCGGATGTTGCCCGCTGTTTCGAAGAGGCGGTGGTAGATACCCTAGTCATAAAATGTAAGCGCGCGCTTAAACAAGAGGGCGTTAAGACGCTTGTGATGGCGGGTGGCGTGAGTGCGAACAAAAGACTGCGAGAGCGCCTGCAGGTTTCCCTTTCGAAGTTAGGCGCCAAGGTTCTCTACCCGGCACCCAAACTATGCACAGATAACGGAGCAATGATTGCCTATGCCGGCGCCTTAAGGCTTCTTGTGGGAGAGAGTGACGGTGATGCGCCCGAGGTACGCGCCCGATGGCCGATTACAGAACTTTCACCACCAATAGCGTTGAGTGAGTCCTAAGAAAAATGCATCTCAAAGAGGAAAAGGCACAATGAAGGGCGTTGTCACGATTAAGGGCTTGGAGCCCGAGACAGTCATTGGTTGTTACGACTGGGAGCGCACTATTACGCAGCGACTCGTCATTGATATTGCTATGACAACGGACTTTTCCGCAGCGGCAGAGAGCGACGATTTAACGGACGCGCTGGATTATGCCGCTATCTCGGCACACATTATTTCTTTTGTCGAGGGCGCGAAATTTCAGTTGCTCGAAGCATTATCGGCTGCAATTGCTACAGAAATTTTCCAGAACTGGCCTGTATCTCAGTTGCGAGTTGATATTGATAAGCCTGGAGCGGTGGAAGCAGCGTCGTCGGTAGGTGTGTCACTGACTGTCGATCGCGCAGATATTCTTTAGCCTAAACGCAAGCTACTGGCTTGCAGTTAGTGTTCAATCTCAGAGCCTTATTGTCTTGCAGTGGCGTTGGCCGGAATTGGCGCATCGCGTGCTGAGTTAAAAAGATGCGACAAGTAAGACGCCGGAGATTGAGATATCGACCAATCGCGACATTTCTTTACAAAGTTGAGCTAGTGAGGAGTTTGTTTAAAAGAGGTGAGCTGTTGTTGCGATTCGCTTATGCCGGACGGCGTCTTTAATTGCAGGCCCCTTGAGGCCTTGGGCCGCAAATTCTCCACCGCTGATTGTTTCCGCAATGGTTTTAGCTGATCGTATTCGCACAAGGTTTTCAGTCGTAAATCGCCCGTCGATACAACCAACCACGGCCAAAACGTCATCCCAGAGTGACCCCTGACGAAAGGCGTCCAATCGCTCCAGAAAGGAGAGCATATCCTCAGAAGACTTAGGAGGGCCGCTATCCAGGCTAATGCGGACGAGATTAGAGATGGTCAGGTGCCTTTTAGGGATCGCCGCACGGCAGATTAGGTCCGGTAGAAAGTCTTCACCGGTGAGCGCTGCCCAGCGTCGCAAGCTATCTTCAAATTGTTCACACGCATCCGCTAACCGAGATATTGCAGCCTCGGCGAGTGTTAATGGATACATCGCCTCATCAGCTCCAAGCGCATGAAGAAGACGGAAGAAAACTTCTGGGTTTTGCTCGCAAAGTGCGCGCTCGGTCTCGCGCCAAACACGGTCTGGTGCTAGCTCCGCAAGCTCGCCTGTTTGAGTCATCTCACGCATTAGATCAAGGGTTTCGCTCGCCACATGGAAACCTAGATGGTGGTAGCGAGCAGCAAAGCGACACACCCTAAAAACCCGCAGGGGATCCTCCGTAAAGCTCGCCGATACGTGGCGCAGCTGTTTGGCATCCAAGTCTTGCTGACCACCATAAGGATCGATCAGCTCTCCTTCCTCTGACCGCGCCATCGCATTGATCGTCAAGTCTCTGCGCTGTAGGTCCTCCTCGAGCGTGACACTGGGGTCGGCGTATACGGTGAAGCCGTTATATCCTTTCCCTGATTTCCGCTCAGTTCGCGCTAATGCATATTCCTCGTTCGTTTCTGGGTGTAAAAACACGGGGAAATCGTTCCCGACTTGTTTAAAGCCTGCGTCTAAAAGATCGTTTGGGTTGGCGCCAACGACCACCCAATCAACTTCATTAAACGCGAAGCCAAGTAACTCATCACGGACGGCACCACCTACCCGTAAAATGGTGATTTCTTCTCTCAGGGCTAATGGCTTTGACGCTATCGGGCTCATTTGCACTTACACCGGTGTAAGGTGCGGGTGTCTAGATCGAGAAGGGTCATCTTGTTGCCCCATACACAGCCTGTATCCAGAGCAATCGCGTTAGGTGATTTCGTTACCCCCTCAAGCGAGGCCCAGTGACCAAAGATAATGGTGTCCTCAGCGGTAAGGCGATGCTCATGTTTGAACCAAGGCGCAACTTTTTTTCCCTTCAGGGCATCGATCTTTGGTTTCGAGCCTTTGTTGACTAGGTCTAATTTCCCCTTCTTCGTGCAATAGCGCATCCGCGTCAGGTAGTTCGTGATCACTCGAAGACGCGTCATCCCGGTTAAATCATCGCTCCAAGCAATAGTGTCATTGCCGTACATGGCTTCAAAAAAAGCTGAGTTATTGGGACCCTGTAATACCGACTCAACCTCTTTGGCATAGCCCAGTGTTTCCTCGACAGTCCAAATGGGAGGAATGCCCGCATGAACCATGGTCACGCCGTGTTCATGATGAGCAAGTGGTTGTTGGCAAAGCCAAGATAAGAGCACGTCTCTGTCAGGTGCTTCTAAAATATCTCCGAAGTTGTCGGACTTGGACATTTTTCTCGCGCCAGCGGCTACTGCCATGAGATGAAGGTCGTGATTTCCGAGTACGACCACAACACTTTCTCGATGCTCATAAAACCAACGTAGCGTTTCGAGGTTATCGGGTCCACGGTTGATGAGGTCGCCCACACTCCACACAACGTCTCTGGAAGGTTTGAATTCAACCCTCTCCAGAAGGCATTGGAAGGGTTTTAAGCACCCTTGGATGTCACCTACCACATAGGTCGTCATTAGTGCACTCGCTGCAGGGCGGGTCAAAGAGCCCTGTCTATCTGATCTATTCGGCAAAGTGTAGCTTTGCTCGCATGGATCAGGTAGCGGCACGGTAAAATATCATTTAGCTCAACCCAACTGTCGGAAACGCGTGGAAGCGATGACATACGAAACGACACCTGTGATTAAGCAGGCAAATGCACAGGCAACCAGGGGTGTGCCTACCCATTCGATTACCGATGGCATTTAGTTGGGTGCGCTGTTCCTAGCCCACAATACTCGCTTATGACAATTGCATCGAAAGATCGATGAGCTGATCGAGTGAGAGCGTCTCAGCCCTGCAGCCGGGATCTATCCCCATTCCCTCAATTTTGGCGTCAGTCATGACATCTTTAAGATTGTTGCGCAGCGTCTTACGGCGCTGTGCAAATGCCATTTGAACTAACTTTGAAAGCTGCTCTCGGGAACATTCTGGGCGATGGGGCTCATTTTTCGGTGTTATCCGAACGATCGCTGACTGCACTCTTGGTTGCGGGAAAAATGCCTCAGGTGGCACTTCAAACAGCGATTCTACCTCACAGTCAATTTGCGTCATGACGCTGACTCGTCCCCAGGCCTTAGTGCCCGGTGTGGCCGCTAAGCGATCGACGACCTCTTTTTGCAGCATGAAATGCATATCTTTGATAAGCCCTAAATTTTCCAGAAGCTTAAATATGAGTGGTGTAGATATGTTGTAGGGCAAATTACCTACGACACGTAAGTCATTTGCGGCCTTTGATAGTTGAGAAAAATCGAACTTCAGTGCGTCCGCGTTGTGTAGCGTTAAATCGCGGTTAAAAAACATAACCCGGAGTTGTGACTGAAGGTCTCTGTCGATTTCGATGGCATTAATCCCGCATCCGCTATCAAAGAGCGCGTCCGTCAGTGCGCCTTGTCCGGGACCGATCTCCACAACATTGTCGTCTTCACCCGGGGCGATGGCTCGCGCTATGGCAGTAATGACACCCTGATCGGTTAAAAAGTTCTGACCAAATCGTTTCCGCGGCGCATGCGTGGTTGGTCGGGAGCTCCCTTTTCTTTTACTTTTATTGCCCAACCGTTCGTACCTCGGCGCCTTCAGGAACATTAAGTTCGATTATCGGTATTTTTTTTACCCTTTAAATAAGGCACTCGTCGAGTGATCCGCCCTGATCAACATGATTTTTAAATACGATGGGCGTTCTTCCTCGGCCCGTCCACTTAAAGGTCTGCCCATCAACGGTGATTTGATATTTAGGTGCGACCTTATTCCCTTTCTTTGGTCCAGTCGTTTTCTTTTTAACTGATGCAGGTTTTTTTGAAGCAACAATATCTTCGGCAGATATTCCTAGCTCATCCATCATGGATTTTAGTTTTTTAACGGCAACTTCTTTTTTGCGTTGTGCGCGTTGCGATTCACGCGCCTTCAATGTTTTTGCAGCCGCAGAAAGATTTTGTAGGGCGCGCTCAACTTGTTCAATATCCAGCCCTTTGAGCGCCCGATTTGCTGAGGCCTTGGACTTTGCAATGTTCTGGATGGCTTGTGCTTCATTCATAATAGTGAAACCTTCTTTGTCGTTTTTGTCGCAGTGTAATCCTGTCGCAAATTAAAATAAACTTTTACTCAAATTCGATATTAATTAGATAAAAAAGTCAGGCTTGAATATGCGGACAATACTCTCAATTGACGGCGGTGGTATTCGCGGAATTATTCCAGCGCTCGTACTCGATTACTTGGAGCAAAAATCTAATAAGCCTACATCTGATTTATTCGATTTATCTGTGGGTACATCATCCGGCGGTATTATAGCCTTAGGCCTCGCCCAGGCGGATGAGAGTGGCAGACCTAAATATTCGGCGCATGACTTGGTCGATTTTTTTGAAAACAGTGGCAGTAAGATTTTTCAAAAAACTGTATGGCGCAATATCAAATCGGCGGGTGGCGTTCTCGACGAACGCTACTCAGCGAGACCTTTAGAGGCAGCACTTCGCAAATATTACTCAGACACCCGATTGGGCGATACTTTGGGATCGACCATGGTGACGAGTTACGACATTGAGGAGCGTCGGACATTATTTTTGAAAAGTTGGCACCCCGATCACGAAACCGTTCTTTGCCGCGATGCAGCGCGCGCGACAAGTGCTGCACCCACTTATTTCGAACCCGCAAAGATCGATGTGCAAGGCAGCCACCGTGCGTTGATTGATGGCGGTGTTTTTATGAATTCCCCTGTGGTTTCTTCCTATGCCGAGGGGCTGAAGTTATTCCCGGGCGAGCCCGTGGCAGTTGTCTCTTTGGGTACTGGAGAATTGATCCGGCGTATCCCGTACGAGTCGGCTAAGGACTGGGGGCAGGCGGGCTGGGTCAGTCCGCTTATCGATTGTATGTTCGACGGCGCAACCAAAGTCGCTAACCATCAAATGCGGATGTTTCTCGGAGACCACTATTTTCGGTTGCAAGTCACGTTGGACGAGGCGAACGACGATATGGATGATGCCAGTGAGGTAAACATACAAAATCTGAAGCGCATCGCTGGGCGCATGATTGCGGAGAATCGATCCACACTGGACCGGATTTTGGATATTCTTGCTTAGGTGCGATGTTGACTACAAATTATCGCTTCGTTGATCGCGGCAACCAGGCTACCTTCAGAAGCCTCTCCCGAGCCGGCAAGTGAGAGAGCCGTTCCATGATCAACCGAGGTTCTGATAATGGGCAGCCCAAGTGTAATGTTGACCGAGTCCCCAAACCCCGCAGTTTTCAGAACCGGCAGACCTTGATCGTGATACATGGCTAAGACCACATCCGCTACTTTCACCTCATCTGAGACAAAGGCAGTATCAGCCGGTAAGGGCAAACTGACGTCGATGCCTTCGCTTCGCGCTGACTCGCACGCGGGTATTAACTCGTCTATTTCTTCTCTGCCGAGATACCCCCCTTCTCCAGCGTGCGGATTGAGACCAAGCATGGCGATGCTTGGTCTCGGGACACCATAGAGTTTGCAAAAACTCTGACTGATAATTGTGAGCTGCTTGCATAGTGAATCACGGCTAATCGTGTCGGCAACATCGCGAAGCGGCAAATGAGTTGTCGCAAGTGCCACCTTGAATTGCTGATTCGCCAACAGCATGACTACATCGTCACAATCAAAGAAATCGGCAAAAAATTCGGTGTGGCCCGAGAAAGGTATTCCTCCGTCGTTGATGACGGCCTTTTGCACCGGCGCCGTAACCACGGCGTCGTATAAACCATCACGTGTCAGTTCCGCTGCCATCGTCAAGGTCGAGACGACATAAGGCGCGTTTGCCGCGTTCAAGGTGCCAGGAACGACCGCTTCTGCACATGGGGTGTGAAGCACCTGAAGACGGCCAGGCGCGTGCGGTAATACGTCTTCGGGCTTATCTAAGCAGTGGATATCGCAGCTTATGCCAAGTAGATCAGCGCGATCCCGCAAGACGCAGATGTCCCCAATAACCGCAATACTTGCGGCGAGCTCCAACTGGAGCGCCCGCAGTACGACGTCAGGTCCAATCCCAGCAGGTTCGCCCGCGGTAATGACAATGCGGGGCTGGCTCATGACGGATCCATGCCTTACTTGATGTCGACAAAGGCTTCTTCGCGAATCTCTCTGAGCCAGTTTTCAAGCTCTTCTTCGTATTTAGATTCTCGAAGGAAGTTGGCCACTTGGTTGCGACGAACCTGCTCAGCGAAGTTCTCCGTACGACGATCTGTCACTTCCAGAATATGCCAGCCGAACTCACTGCGGACGGGGTCTGTGATAACGCCGATTTCCGCGCCTGCCATTGCAGTTTCAAACTCTGGCACCATTTGGCCCGGGTTCGTCCAGCCCAGCTCGCCGCCTTCTTGCGCCGAGCCAATATCGTCGGAGTGTTCTTTGGCGAGCTCAGCAAAGTCTTCGCCGGATTCAATGCGCTGCTTTAATGAGGCGATAAATTCGCGTGCGGCGTCATCATCTAGCACTTCGTTGGGTTTTACTAAAATGTGGCGGACATTGGTCTGCTCTACCAGTCGCTCGATGCCGCGGGCTTCAGCAAGGTGCACCAGGTGCAAGCCGGAGCTTGATTCGACCTTGCCGGTCTGTCCGGGCTTCAGATTGGGGACGATCTCAGAAAACATACTGGGGATGTCGCTGAGTTTTCGCCATCCAAGATCCCCACCGCGAAACGCATAGGGCTCGATGACGCTCACGGCTTCTGAGAAATCGGCACCTGCGAGGATGTTTGCGAGTACGCCGTCGACAAAGTCTTCCTTTGCGGTGCGCTCATCTTTGTTATCAGAGCGCGACACCGAAACAAGTGCCTGAATTACCCGATACTCAGGCTCGATCATCGCCTCGCCTTCCTCGGTCGCCATGAAGTTGTCGATCTCGCGCTCGGTGATATTGATGTCACGCATCACGCTACCTTGTTGCACGCGTTGGATTGCGAGTTCGTCCCTCAAGGCTTCGCGCATTTGTACGTAGCTTTGACCAGTTTGCGTCAACGCGTCTCTGAACTGCTCGAGTGTCAGACGATTCTGGGCGGCTACTCGTGCCATGGACTGGTCTAGCTGTGCGTCAGGAATACGGATACCGTAGCGATCAGCAAGCTGTAATTGGATGCTCTCTAGAATAAGTCTATCCAATGTTTCTTGAACGAGTATTTCGTCGTCAGGTAATTCCATACCGCGCTGTGTGGCTGAGGCTTTAATCTGCTGAACGCGATCACGGACTTCACTCGATAAGACGATGTCTTCGTCAACGATCGCCACAACGCTGTCTAGTGGAACGACTTGCGCATTGGCGGAGAGCGCAGCAGAGAATGCAACCGCACCGATTATGTGTCGAAAAAACTTACCGTGTAGCATTGAAACCTCTAATCATGTCTTGCATGAGATTGTCGACTCTCCGTCCAAAGGAGCCTAACCCCTTCAGAACGAACTGAAATTGGAACGCACGATCGCGTCTTAGTTCAGGTTCTGGAATAAAAACATTCGTATCTCGCAGAGCGTCGAGATAACTCACGTAGAGGAACCGCGCACGCCAGCAGCAGCCATCGTACTCGACACCAACCATATCTTCCACGCTGCTATCGATTTCGAGCGAGTATCTCAACGCACCGAATATCCGCCAGTTTTCGTCAATTGGAATGTAGGCCGATGTGTTGAACTGCTCCGTTACCGGGCGTGTGGTAAGCGATTCTGGTGGCTCGCGCAGCGTGTAGCCGATATTAAAGACGGCGTCGTCGGCGGGCCGATAACTTATGCGAATGTTCGCGGCATCTAGTTCTTTGTCGTAGGCATCGAACAGAAGGTTGCTGTGGACCGACCAACGTTCACTTGCGGACATGTCTAATGCGAATGCCAGTGCTGAGCCATCTTCCGTCAACGCGGCGTCGCCTTCCTTGAGGCGAATGCGTTGATCCGTAAAGTTGAAGATCTGTCCGACGCTCAGGCTGACTCGCTCCAATCCGGTTTTTGGATCGATTAATCGTGATGTCAGCCCCAACGCCAATTGGTTTGCGTCGGCCAACCGGTCATGCCCAGAGAACCGCGTGTTTCGAAATAACTGACGATAACTAAATGTGAGCTCGGCGCTGTCGAAGTCGGGAATGCCACTGTGGTCGTCATGGCTCGCGTACAAATAATGTGCGCGCGGTTCTAAGGTTTGAGTGAATGAGCGCCCAAAGAACTCGGAAGACCGCTCAAATGTAAGGCCGCCGTCGATGCTTGCAACCCACGACTCAACGCGTTCGTCTCTCGTTTCAACTGCGCCTGGATCCTTGAGTCGGTATTGAATACCGCGATGACTGACTTGGGTATTTAAAAAGCCATAGCTGCGAGAAATTGGAAGCGATACCCCAACCTCGTGGAAGAGGCGCTGCCCGCGTACTTTCTCAAAATCAGTGTCGAAGTTGGCGGCCTGAATATTCACCACCGGAACCAGCGGGCCCAATGTTCTGTCACCACGCCATATGGCGCTGACTTGTGGAAGTCGCTGGTAGTTATCTGTGAGATCCTCTGCAATTCCTTGAAATTGCTGGGCCTCCACACCGAGCAACCAATTATCTGCCAGCCAATCCACTCGCGCTTGTTGAAGTAGTGCCGTCTGGCGCTGTGCACTCAGTGTGTTGTTTTCCAAATCTTTTAAATAGTCGTTGTCACTGATCTTTGAGAAGTCGATCGATGTCCGCAATCGTGAAGAGGTAGTGCTGGTTTGCTTAACATTAAGCAGCCAACGTGATTCTTTGCCGGGCGCTGAGCTGAGTTTGTCATCATTCAGATAGGCGCCTGTGATATCCCAATACCCCGCTTTATCGCCTAGGAATCGGGCATTAAGTTGATGGACGAATCCACGATCAGCAATGTGGCGAGGAGAGTAAGTCGCGTCATAATTCGCTGCGAGATTGAAATAGATCGGTGCTGTTACATCGAGTCCACCGCGTGTATCGCTACTGATGTCGGGGAATAGGAGCCCCGTCTTGCGCTGATCGCTCAGAGGGAACTGGATCCAGGGTAAGTAGAGGATGGGGACACCCCTAATATCAATTCGAGCACCCCATGCCTCGCCCGAGTTTGTAATGGCGTCGATCTCCAGGCTTTCTGCAGAGACTAGCCAGCTAGGATCTGTCGGAGAGCAAAACGTGAGTTCACCCTGGTCAATCGTCAACGTGCCGTTCGCGTCGCGGGTTACCTCCTCCGCAATGCCGTATAGCTGCTGCTCGTACAGAACAAACTCTGCGTCGGTCAGCCGCGCTTGCTCATCGATACTGTCATAGCTAATCGTATCGCCGTACATAACGATACCGGGCTCTCTAACCTCGATTGGCCCCGTGGCTGTGACTGTTTGCTCTATTCGATCAATAGTCACGGCTTCGGCTTTCAGCGTTCGATAGCCTTGAGTCACTGTTACCGCGTCGGAAAAGAAAAGCGTGTCGTCGGTAATATCACTGTCACCGGCACTGACTTCAAGATCTGATTCGTTTGGCGAAATTGATCGATCTACGTCAATGAGTGGATCGGTGTATTTTCCACGACATTTGAGGCAGCGCTCATCTCGCTCGCTTTTGGCGATTTGTTTGAGCGGTGTCCAATTGAGGCGTGTTTGCACGCGCTCCTCTTCCAAGGCCGCGGCTGAAGCGAGCGGGTTAAAAATGAGTGGCACGAGCACGCCCACCCCAACGCCAAGGTATGCGAAAAAAGCGTTAAATCGTTTCAGTGTTTTTGGCACCGGCGTGTAGGCTTGCGCTTCAGGTTATTATGCAGCGCACAGTGTAACGCGCAGCTCGAGACTATCAGCCGCTTTTTTTGGCAATGCTGCGGCTTTGCTGATGTAAACCGGGCTGAAGCGTCGGTGCTTGCTGCATGAGTTGGGCCCAATTTTTGTTGGGCTAGGATCGGGCAATCGGTAGAGGAGCCACTAGTTGTCATCGCAGGAATTTCTCGCTGAGCGAGCATGGCTTGCTCAATCATTACGTTGTGACGAGGCGGATATCCGTTTTCAGCTCATTGCCGGCGACGCGAGCCCTCGGAAATTCTATCGCGTGTCATGTCTTTCTGAGGAAAACGAGCATACGAACGTTTTGATGGTTTCGCCGCCAAGCGAAAATAACGAAAGATTCGTATTAGTCCATGGTTTGCTTGAAGCCGCTAATGTGCGCGTGCCACAGCTGCAACGAGCGGACTTGAGTTTGGGTTTCTTTCTACTTGAGGACCTCGGCGACACCACATTTTGGTCCGCTTTGCAGGGTGCTCATGTCGATGCTTTTTACCGCAGCGCACTTATTGAGCTGGGTAATATGCAGGCGCTCAATCTGCCGCCCGCCGTTTTGCCCACCTATGATGACGTGGAGCTTCAGCGCGAATTAGATGTTTGCCCTGATTGGTTTTTTTCGCGTGCACTCTCTCTGACACTCAGCGATGGCGATACGGCAATATTTAAGCGATTCAGTGCATGTCTTCTCTCGGTGGCTGCAGAGCAGCCCTATGGATTCGTGCACCGTGATTATCACAGCCGGAATATCATGGTTTTGAAAGATGATGAAATCGCAATCATCGACTTTCAGGATGCCATCGTTGGGCCCGTTACTTACGATCCCGTGTCGCTTTTAAAGGACGTTTACATTGTCTGGCCAAGAGCTCGACAAATCGTTTGGTTAGAGCAATATTGGAAGTTGCTGGTTGAAACGGGTCGTCTACCTGGTGAATCCTGGGGTGATTTTTTGCGGTGGTACGACCTGATGGGTTTGCAACGCCACGTAAAGATATTGGGTGTATTTTCTCGGCTGTGGCTTCGAGATCAGAAGCCGGCTTACATGCGAGATATCCCTGTAGTCATTGAATATATCCGAGAAGCTTGTGAGCTCTATCGCGATGACTATGCGGCCATCGCTGATTTTTGGCAGTGGTTCGAGGCGGTGGTACTGCCAACGGCTATGAAGGCCGAGTGGTATGAAGCCACATGAGACGCGCGATGATCTTGGCCGCAGGCGAGGGTAGGAGGATGCGACCGCTTACTGATGATAGGCCCAAACCCCTAATCGAGGTCGGTGGTAAGCCCCTATTGGCGTTCCATCTCGAGCGCTTAGTTGCCGCAGGATTCTCCGATATCGTCATCAATGCGTCCTATCATGCGCAGCAAATAGTGGACTATTGCGGTGACGGCACTCGGTGGGGTTGTCGCATAAGTGTGATTGTAGAGCCGACACCACTTGAGACAGCCGGTGGCATTCTTAACGCATTGCGCTCGTTGGGGGATGAGCCGTTCGCTGTTATTAATGGAGACGTGTTTACTGACTATCCGCTGGATCGTCTTCGATTGCATGATCTAGGGGCCGACGATGCGCACCTCGTTATGATCCCTAATCCAGAACACCACCCCAACGGTGACTTTAAGTTGTCAGGTGGGCGGATAGAAGTGGGGAGTGGGTCACGGGTAACGTTCTCAGGCCTGTCAGTGATGAGTAAGGCCTTATTTGCTGGGATGGCACCGGGAAAATCTGCTCTTCGTCCACGATTACAGGCGGCTATCAGCTCACAGCGTTTGAGCGGCGAGTTGTGGTCGGGACTGTGGTCAGATGTGGGCAACCCCGAGCGACTGGAAGCGCTAGAAAATTCGCTGAGAGACCGCAGTAACACCACAAGTTGACTGGCGAGCGTGGTTCTCGGGCTTTACACTACCCATGTACGTTTTTTCCGACGCTATTTGCCAGACCTTTTGGGCTGGAGTGTTAGCCTCTCAATTGATTTTCCTTGGATACTGCAATGCGTGATTTTCAGATAGCCCCTTCAATTTTGGCCGCCGACTTTGCACGATTGGGTGCCGACGTCGAAGCTGTGCTGGAGGCGGGAGCAGACATCGTTCATTTTGACGTTATGGACAACCACTACGTGCCCAATCTGTCGGTCGGGCCCATGGTATGCAAAGCGTTGCGAGACTACGGGATTCAAGCGCCGATTGACGTACACCTGATGGTGCAGCCGGTCGATGCATTAGTCGGTATGTTTGCTGATGCCGGTGCCTCCTACATAACGTTTCATCCCGATGCGTCCACTCACGTTGATCGAACTTTGCAGCTCATTCGTGATGCTGGCTGTAAATCGGGTCTGGTTTTTAATCCGGCGGCCAGCCTAGATTCGCTGAAGTATGTGATGGATAAAGTTGACATGATTTTGCTTATGTCCGTAAACCCCGGTTTCGGTGGTCAGTCTTTTATTCCTTCTACGCTCGATAAGCTCCGTGAGGCGCGTACACTTATCGATGAATCTGGTCTCGATATCCGTCTTGAGGTTGATGGTGGCGTTGGACCTGCAAACATAGCTGCCGCAGCTGAGGCAGGTGCGGATACGTTCGTTGCAGGCTCTGCGATTTTTGGCAAGCCAGATTACAAGGCCGTTATCGACAGCATGCGCGAGGCGCTGGCAACCGTCGGTTAATACACGCCATGAAGCAATCTGATTACGACGCCTTGGTGACCAGTGGGTATTCGCGTATTCCTGTTACGCGAACCTTACTTGCTGATACCGAGACACCACTGTCGACCTTCTCTAAGCTGTGTAAGGCACCTTATGCGTTTTTGTTCGAGTCGGTTGAGGGCGGCGAGAAGTGGAGCCGATATTCAATCGTTGGTCTTCCCGCCACCGAACGAATAGTCGTCTCGGGCGCTACCGTCTCCAGATACAGCGGTGACTCATTGATTGAGTCTCACGAATCTCGCGACCCCCTTGCAGAAATCGAGGCGCTGCACGCGTCATCCGCCAGCGCGCCACTCCCGTCGCTTCCCGTTTTTCATGGCGGTTGGGTTGGTTACTTTGCCTACGATACCGTTCGCTATGTTGAGGCTAGGCTTGCGAATGCCTGTAAACCTGATGAGGTAGGTACACCCGATATTCTTTTGATTCTCGCCGAGGAGGTTGTGGTTTTCGACAATCTTCGAGGCACGTTGACACTCATTATTAATTCGGACAGTACACAGCCCGGTGCTTTGGCTGCAGCAGTTGAGCGTTTAGATGAGCTTGAGCGAGCTCTTGCTAAACCCGCTGCTGCCTTGAGCAGTTTTGAATTGGGCTCCACAGATACTAGTGACATCGAATCTCGCCTTACCTATGGCACGGACAAGGCAACTTTTGAGTCCTGGGTGGATAGGATTAAAGACTATATTCTCGATGGCGATGTCATGCAGGTGGTCGTTTCTCAGCGCATGACGCTGCCATTTTCTGCCTCGCCGCTCAATTTGTATCGGGCCTTAAGGCACTTAAACCCCTCACCTTATCTCTTCTACCTCGACCTCGAGGATTTTCACGTGGTTGGTAGTTCGCCTGAAATCTTGGTGCGCTCTGAGCAGGGTAAAATCACGGTGCGCCCAATTGCGGGAACTATTCGGCGAGGCGCTGATGAAGTCGAGGACCGAGAGTTGGCTGAGCGCTTACTCAACGATGAGAAAGAGCGAGCAGAGCATCTCATGCTAATCGACTTGGGCCGTAATGATATTGGTCGCGTGTCGCAGCCTGGCAGCGTTGAGCTAACAGACAAAATGGTGATCGAAAGGTATTCCCATGTGATGCATATCGTCTCCAATGTCACGGGTGATGCTCGTGAAAACACCACGGCGATTGACTCGCTTCGCGCGACGTTACCTGCGGGCACTTTAAGTGGTGCGCCCAAGGTGCGCGCCATGGAAATTATTGATGAGCTGGAGCCTGTGAAGCGTGGTGTCTATGGAGGTGCGGTGGGCTATTTATCCTGGTCGGGCGATATGGATACTGCTATCGCCATCCGAACAGCCGTGGTGAAGGATGGTCGGCTAATTGTTCAGGCAGGCGCTGGCGTTGTCGCAGATTCTGTTCCCGAGTCTGAATGGGAAGAAACGTTGAACAAAGCACGGGCTGTACTCCGTGCTGCAGCCATGGTTGAGGCGTGTTGAGGCGATAATGACTACGATGAGCAAAGCCATGGCCAGTTCGGTGACCGATGTTAACGAGCTTTCTCTAAGCGCTTTAACAAACCCCTCAATGATCTCTCAGCGAGTAGTAACACGATGAACGCTTCGGTCGCAGAAAACGCCAAGCCAGGTAGCCCCGATATTTTGATGGTCGACAACTACGACTCCTTCACATGGAATGTTGTTCAATATTTTTGGGAGTTGGGGGCGTCAGTCGACGTTTATCGCAACGACGAAATAACCGTCGATGACATAGCGAGGATTCGACCTAAGCTCATCTGTGTGTCGCCTGGGCCTTGCTCTCCTACCGAGGCAGGTATTTCAATTGAGACCATCAAGCGTTTTGCAGGAGATATACCCGTATTCGGTATCTGCTTGGGCTTGCAGAGCATTGGGGCAGCCTACGGTGGCGATGTGATCCGCGCGACTGAGGTCATGCACGGTAAAACCAGTCCCGTCTACCACAATGGCAAGGGTGTTTTTGCAGGTCTACCTTCACCCTTTACGGCAACGCGCTACCATTCGCTGGTTGTTGACCCAAAGACGTTGCCTCCTTGTTTTGAGGTGACAGCATGGACGCTCGACGAGCAGGGTGAGCTCGATGTCATCATGGGCCTACGGCATAAAGAATTTTCAGTCGAGGGTGTGCAGTTTCATCCCGAGTCCATCCTAACCGAGTATGGCCATGACATGCTCCGGAACTTTCTTGAGCAAAAGGGGTGAGTGACATGCCATCGATTGTGCTCGGAGAGTATTTTTGCCTTATAGGGCGGTGAACGGTATGAATATCCAGCAAGCAATTGCGCAAGTGGTCGATGGTCAACCTCTCAGCCGTGCAGATATGGAGCAGGTAATGCTCGCTGTGATGCAGGGCGAAGCCACTGAGGCACAGATTGGAGGTTTGTTAGTCGGGCTGCGAATCAAGGGCGAAACCATTGATGAAATCGTGGGAGCGGCTAGTGCCATGCGATCGCTGGCGACACCTGTCAATATTGATCGCAGTGGTCTGATTGACCTCGCGGGAACAGGTGGAGACGGTGCTGATCTCTTTAACGTGTCAACTGCCGCGACCTTTGTGGTGGCCGCAGCCGGTGGCCGCATTGCGAAACACGGTAATCGCTCGGTTTCTAGTTCGAGCGGCTCCTCCGACGTGCTGTCTGAACTCGGTGTGAATTTAGCTGTATCGCCCGAGGTTATTGCAGACTGCATCGATACGCTGGGTGTCGGTTTTATGTTTGCCCCAATGCATCACAGCGCAATGAAATACGCAGTGGGTCCCCGACAACAACTGGCGATGCGAACTATTTTTAATGTGCTCGGCCCTTTGACCAATCCTGCCGGTGCGCGCCGTCAGGTGCTTGGTGTCTTCAACACCGATTTGTGTCCTGTCATGGCCGCTGCATTGCAGGGTTTGGGTAGTGAACACGTCATGGTGGTTCATGGCACTGACGGTCTTGATGAAATCTCCATTTGCAAGCCGACAGAGGTTTGCGAGCTAAAAGATGGCTCTCTGAGAAGTTATCAAATTGACCCCAAAGAGTTTGGTCACCACCACGGATCTCTCGATGGTCTTACTGTAGCCACAGCTGCTGACTCTGCAGCACTCATTACATCGGCATTAGGCGGTGATGAATCTGAGCCGGCCGCAAAGGCGCGGTCTATTATTGCACTGAACGCAGGTGCTGGCCTTTATGTGGGTGGTCAAGCGTCGAGCTTATCCGCCGGTGTGCAGTTGGCTGAAGACACGGTCTCCTCAGGCGCCGCCCTAGATGTCATCCAAGCCTTCGCAGAAAAAACGCAGAGTGCTGCCCAAGCATAGAAGGATAGAGGCATAAACAATGAGAAGTGATACACCCACAGTACTTAAGCGCATCTGCGATCGGAAGCTCGAGGAAATTGCCGAGAGGAAGGCGTTGACTGATGTGGCGGTACTCAAAGACCGAGCGTCACTGGCCGATGCGCCTCGAGGATTTATTCGAGCGCTCGAAGCACGTCGTGAACAGGGTGTGCCAGGAGTCATTGCTGAAGTGAAAAAGGCGAGCCCGAGTAAGGGCGTGATCAGAGCTGATTTTGACCCCGCAAGTATCGCTACGAGCTATGAAAATGGAGGAGCGGCTTGTCTCTCTGTGCTTACTGATATTGATTTCTTTCAGGGTGCCGATGCTTATTTGCAGGCAGCGCGCGCTGCAACCAACCTACCCGCTATCCGGAAAGATTTTACGTTAGACCCTTTTCAAGTGTGGGAGTCTCGTGCGCTCGGCGCTGATGCTATTTTGCTCATTGTGGCTTGTCTCGAAGACGAGCAGCTGGCACAGCTCTTCGACGAGGCGACGGCAGCGCAGCTCGATGTGCTGGTTGAGGTCCACGATCAAACAGAGTTGGAGCGGGCGCTCAAGTTAGACATTAACCTGATCGGTATCAACAACCGTGACCTGCACACGTTCGATACGCAGCTAGACACCACGCTACAGCTTCTGAGTCATGTTCCCGAGGGGGTGACCGTTGTCACTGAAAGTGGCTTACATGCATCGGGTGATATGCGCATGATGCTCGATAACAACGTATCAACGTTTTTGATCGGTGAGTCGTTTATGCGACAGCCGTCGCCCGGAGATGCGCTTGCTTCGATGGTGGCGGGAGCTCTCGCTTAAGCGGTTTTATTACCACCTGTGGGTTCGCGAAGCACCACGATCGTCTTCCCAGCGACCGTGATATAGCCATCACCCTCAAGCATTTTTAAAACTCTTCCTGCCATTTCTCGCGAGCAGCCAACTAACTTGCCCAACTCTTGGCGCGTCACGCGGATCTGCATGCCATCAGGGTGCGTCATCGCTTCTGGAAGAGTTGTTAGTTGTATGAGCGAGCGATGAATCCGTCCATAGACATCGATGAAGGTCAGATCGGCAAGCTTTCTAGTCGTATTCTTGAGGCGTTGCCCGATTTGCGTGGTGAGCGCGTACAAAACGTCCGGGAAGCGCTGGCGAATAGCGTGAAAATCGCGGTAGCTGATTTTTGCAAACTCGCAGGCCGTTCGTGTCACAAGATTGGCTGTTCGAGACTCCTCGCCAAACAGACCCATCTCACCGAAGAACTCGCCAGGGTTGAGGTAGCTGACCACCATTTCCTGCTCCGGTGCTTCGCTATCATCAACGATCACCGACACCGATCCGTCGAGAATCAAATAGAGGTCTCCGCTGAGATCACCCTGACGAAAAACCACCGACTTTGACTTCATAGTGATGCGTTCGCAGTGAACCAAGAAGGCCTCGGCGTTGGGAACACGTTTGCTCACTAAGTAATTCATGCTCATCACCATAATGTGATTTGGTGCACAGTTAAAGTAGCATAGCGTTCACTAAAGGGCGGTGCCAACCGCAATTCTCACTAAGCGCGGTTGGATCAAGAATTACTTTTCTGGAGTCGAATATGCAAGGCACAGTTAAATGGGTCGACGACGTTATGTTCGTTGGCGAGTCAGGTTCAGGTCACAGTGTGGTCATGGATGGTCCCGTCGAGCTCGGTGGACGGAACCATGGTCTCCGCCCGATGGAGATGCTACTGCTGGGGACCGGTGGCTGCGCGTTGTTTGATGTTGTAACGATGCTCAAGAAGTCGCGCCAGGACATCACGAACTGCCGAGTCGAACTACAGGCCGAGCGTGCAGACGCAGTGCCCGCCGTATTCACTGCGATTAACCTTCATTTTGTTGTTGAAGGGCATGGCATCAAGGACAGTCAGGTGGCCAGAGCGGTCTCCTTGTCAGCGGAAAAATATTGCTCAGCTTCGATTACTTTGGCGACAGGCGGCGTTGAGGTTACTCATTCGCACGAGACTGTTTCACTTTAAGGCTGGCAAATCAGGCTGAAAGTGCTTGTTCAATCCACCGGTGGAAATCCAGTCTGCAGGCCTCTGCTTAATCCAAGGGCTACAGTCGATCGTGAATGCAACCACAGTCAGCGAGCCTTGGGATCAAACTTCGATTTAGCTTAAGCGCCACTCATGGCTAGTGCAGGGTCTTGAGACTCCTCAGACCCAGTAGGTGGTTTTGGTCATTACTTGGCTAACGCCCCGCATAGCTCGCTTGATAGGTGCTGAGAATTCCTGACCACCCTGCTCAAGCGCGTGCGCGCCGTGCTGTTCTTCCTCCTCGAGCATCTTCTGAAGCACGAGCTGGGACTTGCGATCGTCCTCTGGAAGCTTTTGCAGATGCTCTTTCAGGTGTGCTGCAACGCCTTCTTCGGTTGCATGAACAAAGCCGAGGCTGACTTTGTCACCAATAGCGCCAGTAAGCGCACCAAGAGCATAAGAACTCGCGAAGAAAAGAGGATTAAGTCGGCTGGGATGCGTGCCCAGTGCATCCAAACGCTCTTCACACCAGTCTAGATGATCTTTCTCTTCCTGTGCGGCTGCCAGTAGCGCCTCTCGAGTTTCATTCGATTTGGCCACGAGCGCTTGGCCTCGGTAGAGTGCCTGCGCACAGACTTCACCCGTGTGGTTGATGCGCATCAGCCCACCTGCGTGCTGACGCTCGGCGTCTGTGAGATCCGCCTCGCTGTGATCAGTGGCTGGTGACGGACGTTCACCCGACAGCGATCCTGTACCCGAGCTCACCTCGCGCAGCGCGGTGTCCACGGTTGCGATCAATCTATCCAGGCTGGTGAGTCTTCTTTGCATGATGGCTGTCTATTTTTCTCGCTACGTTTCTCTGTTTGCAAGGTTAACGCGCTAGCGCCCGCCAACCAATATCAGTCCGATACTTCATTCCTTCCCACTGAATGGGTTCGATAGCTTGGTATGCGGCAGTTGCCGCATCATTTAGCGAAGCACCTCGTGCGGTAACGCACAGCACACGCCCACCTGAGGTGACCGTTGCATCGTCGGCAATTGCGGTGCCAGCGTGGAAAACCTTAACGCCTTGCGGCTCACTGCCAAGCCCCGTAATGGGCAAGCCAGTAGGGCTGGAGGAGGGGTAATGCTCTGATGCGAGTACGACCCCGATCGTGGCGTCGCTACTCCACGTGACGGTCTCGCTGGGTAAGCGTCCCTCGCAGGCAGCAAGGCAGTGCGACGCAAGGTCAGATTCAAGCCGCATCATAATAGGCTGCGTCTCTGGGTCACCGAAGCGGCAATTGAATTCGATCACTTTGGGTGCGCCTGATGTGTCAATCATCAGCCCTGCGTACAAGAAACCTCGATAGCGATTGCCATCCTCCAACATACCGCTCACTGTTGGACGGATAATTTCACTCATTACTCGCTCGTAGACAGCATCGGTTACCACGGGTGCTGGTGAGTAAGCGCCCATACCGCCAGTGTTAGGCCCCGTATCACCCTCACCAACACGCTTGTGGTCTTGCGAGGTCGCCATGGGAATCACATCGGTGCCATCCACCATCACAATAAAGCTCGCCTCTTCACCTGCAAGGAATTCTTCAATCACGACCCGTGCACCTGCGTCACCAAACACATTGCCAGATAGCATGTCACGCACTGCAGATTCTGCCTCCTCGACAGACATAGCCACGATGACGCCTTTACCCGCAGCTAGACCATCAGCTTTTACCACAATGGGTGCACCTTGGGCCTGAACATAGGCGCAGGCCGCATCGGGATCCGTAAAGGTGTCGTAAGCACCGGTTGGGATGTTGTGCCGAGCAAGAAACTCCTTGGTAAAGGCTTTCGAGCCCTCAAGCTGTGCAGCAGCGGCAGAGGGACCAAAACAATGAAGTCCCTCACCTTCGAAGTAGTCGACAATGCCACTTACCAACGGTGCCTCAGGGCCGACAACCGTGAGTTCACAATTGTTTGCCTTTGCAAAGCTCACGAGCGCAGCGAAATCACTCGCATCGACCGAGATATTTTCAAGCTTGGGCTCGGTCGCTGTTCCCGCGTTTCCCGGTGCAACAAATACCGTTTCCACATGATTGGATTGGGCTAATCTCCACGCTAGTGCATGCTCGCGACCACCGCCGCCTATCATCAATACGTTCATATCAGTGTCTGAAGTGCCTTACGCCCGTGAATACCATGGCGATACCTGCCTCGTTTGCCGCTGCAATGATTTCATCGTCCCTGATCGAGCCACCGGGTTGAATCACAGCTTTGATGCCACGTTCAGCGGCGTTATCGATTCCGTCTCGGAAGGGGAAGAACGCATCTGACGCCATCACCGCGCCGGCTACTTCGAGGCCCGCGTGTTCAGCTTTGATGGCGGCGATCCGTGCGGAGTTAACGCGGGACATCTGCCCAGCACCCACACCGATGGTGCGCTCCTTCGATGCATAAATGATGGCATTGGACTTCACAAATTTAGCCACGCGCCACGCAAAAAGCATATCGCGCATCTCTTGCTCACTGGGAGCGCGTTCCGACACCACCGTAAGGTCGCCTTGGACAATCAGGTGGTCATCGCGGTCTTGGATCAACAAGCCACCATTTACCTTTTTCAGGTCCCACGTCGGAGAGCGTTCGCCCCAATATCCCGTAGACATCACACGTACATTGGGTTTTCCACGGGCGGCCTCTAGTGCAGAAGCCTCGATCTCAGGCGCTGTGATGACTTCGACAAACTGTGAGTCGATGATAGTAGAGAGTGTCTCTGCATCGAGTGCTCTGTTGAACGCTATGATGCCGCCGAAGGCTGATTCGGTATCGGTCTCGAAAGCCAACTTATAGGCATCGAGCAGGGTACCTGCTACGGCAACGCCACACGGGTTGGCGTGCTTTACAATGACGCATGCGGGCTGGTCAAAGGATTTTACGCACTCTATCGCTGCATCCGCATCGGCAACATTATTGTAGCTAAGGGGTTTTCCCTGGTGCAGCGTCGCCGTACCAACACCCGCTTCCGTGGCATTTCGATCGATGTAGAACGCAGCGTTTTGATGAGGGTTTTCGCCGTAACGCATCA
Source organism: Luminiphilus sp. (assembly GCA_965657765.1). GTDB lineage: Bacteria > Pseudomonadota > Gammaproteobacteria > Pseudomonadales > Halieaceae > Luminiphilus. Next base: position 30,767 of record CBFHQN010000011.1, read on the forward strand.
CCGAGCTGCGGGTAACTTGGAAGTTGGCTGTCCTTGGGAAATCGCTCAACGCGTCACCATCGAGACGCTTCCCAAGATAATTGGCAATAGCACCATCGTAGCCGGCAGTATGTTCGAATGCCTTGACGGCCAGATCGAAACGCAGCGCATCAGAGGTGCCGCCATGAGCTGCAAGTTCTGATAGAACGCGCTCAAAGTCGCTGTTATCGACCACTATTGTTACGTCGCGGTGATTTTTAGCGGCAGCGCGCACCATTGTGGGCCCACCGATATCGATGTTCTCGATCGCATCGGCGAGGCTGCAATCCGGTTTTGCGACCGTTGCTTCGAAAGGGTATAGGTTGACCACAACGAGGTCGATCGCACCGATCTCGTTATCAGTCATGACGGCATCATCGGTTCCTCGTCGCCCTAAAATGCCGCCGTGGATTTTCGGGTGGAGTGTTTTTACGCGACCATCCATCATTTCTGGGAATCCTGTGTGATCGGACACCTCGGTAACGGGTACACCCTCTGACGCCAAAAGGCGGCAGGTGCCACCAGTTGACAGTATTTGAACGCCTTGAGCTGCCAACCCTTGAGCAAATGAGACAACGCCAGTTTTATTGGAGACGCTAATTAGCGCGCGTTTAATGGGGGCGACTCTCGCCTCGGTCATAATGGTTTCCTTACTTTGCAATTGCTTTGCATCGTGTTGTGTCTACTCGCGGTCTTTGAAATGTTAGAGCAGACTGTGTTGTCGTAATTTTTTACGCAGTGTGCCTCGGTTAAGGCCAAGTAATTCAGAAGCACGGCTTTGATTGCCCCCGCAGTACTCTAGGACTACGCGAAGCAGCGGCTCCTCGACTTCCGAAAGAACGAGATTGTAAAAGTCTGTTGTGCCTTCGCCGTCGAGTGTCTCCATGAACTCCCGCACCGCAATTTCAACCGAATGTCCGAGACCACCCTCGCGCTGACGCCCTTGTGATTTCGTTGTTTCATCTGTCATGCAGCGATTTTCTCCTCTGACGCTACTTTGCGGTGAGGACGGTGTGTTTCATAGGATTCAATGGTTGTCAGGATTCTGCTGGATTTCTCACTGAAAAACTGCTCCTGTGCGTCCTGTGAAGTAAGGGCGTTGAAAGCGCGTTTAAAGGATAAATAGTCTTCACCCAGTTCTGCCTCGAAAAACCAGCCAACATGTTTTCTTACGATTTTGAAGCCCATGACTGCACCATGGAAATCGTAAAGTAGCCGGCAGTGCTCTCTTGCAAGTTGGAGGCGTGCTTCCGCACATGGACGGTTATCGATACCGTTGCGCAGCATTCCAGCGATCTGTCCGGGAAGCCAAAGTTGTCCTTGTGCGGCGCGACCAATCATGACGCCATGGGCGCCGGAGCTATCCAATACTCTCGCTGCTTTTTCCGCTGAGTCGATATCACCATTTGCAATGACTGGAATGTCTACGGCTTTGACAATCTCTCGTAGCGTCTCGTATTCGGCTTCGCCGTTAAATTTGTCAGCGCGTGTTCTGCCATGAACCGTGAGCATTGTTATGCCGCAGCCTTGTGCAATCTCGGCTATCTCCACACCGTTTCTGTTATTGCGATCGACACCAGTCCTAATTTTTAAGGTCACGGGCACCGATACCGCTTGCACCGTGCGTTCTAGAATGTCCGTTACCAATTGGGTGTCTGCAAGTAATGCTGAGCCCGCGGCCTTCTTGCACACTTTTTTAGCCGGGCAGCCCATGTTGATGTCGATGACTTCAGCGCCACGTTCGACATTAAATTGGGCAGCCTTGGCAATAGTGTCTGGGTCGTTGCCGACCAACTGAACCGAACGAAGCCCTGCGTCGTTACTATGAACGGAGCGCGAATGTGATTTGCGTGAATGGGTCAGTGAAAGGTCGGACGACATCATCTCCCCAACCGCAATGTCCGCCCCGTGTTTTACAGCTAGCTGGCGCATGGGTAAATCTGTGACGCCGGCCATTGGGGCGAGCATCACCGGTAGATCACTTACAAAGTCGCCAAGCTGCATGAAGTCGTTCAAAGAAACGGAAAGCACGTAGTGTAATAAAGCCTACCCCAAGGGTGAAGTCTGGTCGGTGGGTAGTATTAACCCTCTCAGTCGTTGTATTAATGTTAGGCTTTCGACGGAAAAATATCGAAAAGTCGGTAACTTCGGTAAAAACGCACAGATTAGTCGCGTAGTGCCGAAATCAGTGGACAGTGTTCGCCTGCTGTTGGAGACTCGAGAGCTCTTTCTGGGAAATAGGTGTGGTCGATATGACCGACATACTCGTGTTACACGGACCCAACCTCAATCTATTGGGTACGCGTGAGCCTGATATCTACGGCAGCGAAGACTTGCCCTCGATCAATACGCGGCTTGAGCAAGCTGCGGCGAGCGCAGGTCGAACTTTGAGTGCGTTTCAAAGTAATGTCGAGGGCGAACTGATCGATGCGATTCATGCGGCAAGACTCGAACAGACACGAGCGATTATTATTAATCCTGCAGGGTTGACCCATACGAGCGTTTCCTTAAGAGATGCGCTCGCTGGTGTTGCTATCCCATTTGTCGAGGTTCATCTGTCCAACGTGTACGCGCGGGAGCCTTTCCGGCACCACAGTTTTTTTTCTGATTTGGCGATAGGTGTCATATCTGGCCTCGGAAGTGCCGGTTATGACCACGCATTGCAATTTTTATTGAACCGAAATCACTGAAACGAGTAATAACAAGAGATTGTAAAGGTGACCTTATGGATATTCGTAAAGTAAAAAAATTAATCGAGCTGCTCGAGGCGTCTAGCGTCGACGAAATTGAGATCAAAGAGGGTGAAGAATCTGTTCGCATCAGCCGCAATACGGCTGCCCCAATTGCCATGGCAGCTGCGCCTGTTCCTGCGGCGCCAGC
>CBFHQN010000012.1:0-32506 GCA_965657765.1 Luminiphilus sp.
CAAGGTTTGTCTCTACCACGGGTGATAACGGTAGACTGAATATTATGCTTATTTGTGCTGCTACCGATATGTGTGGATTGTCATAGCCCATACGTGAGCAGACGGGTTTGCTACTACTGCGTCACGGTATCACTGCTAACATGCCAAACTAAAACCCAGAAGGTGCGTCTCGGCAGTGTGAATCGTAAGCGTTAAAACCTACACCCTTCTTCCGCGTCGGTCATGTCGGTGACCGTTATGTTTTGCGGTGGTTCACGCATTTACAACCATTACCTTGGCTCATTTATTCACTGATTGGTGTGTACCTGATGGAAGGAGTTCTTCTCTGATGATTTTGGACTGAGCATAGGCGTTAGTCCCTATCAAAAGTTAACGGGAAACCGTTCGACGTCGCACGATCGCGAGTGAAATCAACACGCTCGATAGCTTTTTGCGTGTCGCAACATTAATTAAGCGGCAAGACGACAATTTCGATAGTGAGCATGTTTTACCTTCACATAAGTGCTACTGTAGGTATTCGTCCTTAATCGAGTAGTGCGGTAAACCTATGATGCACACTGAGCTTGGTTACAGACTATTGAGTGCTGAATGCACTGCGCTTGAAAAGCACATTATTTGGTCTTTGTCCCGCTGGCGGGTGCATGGTGATCGCAGAGATTTTAAAAAGGCTATGTTCAGCTTGAATGAGCTGGTATTGCTGAAGCCTCTAGACGAAATGTGCGAAGACATACCCCACAGCTGACTATGAATACCATCTCGAAGAGGTACCAGACGTGAAATCTCAGCTGCAAGAAGTGCTTAACAAGCTCAGGAGGTTGCAGGGTTCGATCGACTTCTGCAACGCACCTGCCGCTGAGCGGGATGAAATGGCTGAAGATGTTGCCAAAATTATGGATGAGTTGTTTGAACTGATGAAGCGACTACCAGACGCGTAGTATCTTGTGATCGAGTTTCATTTGTTCATTGATGGTGATGATCGTTAAAAAAAGCGCCTGCAGCATTTTCCTTAGACGGAACGAGAACGATAGTTGCGATCTTGCTACCGACATTAATAGTTCATCCGTTTAAACCCCACTGTTAAGGTGAGTTCATAGGCTACTTAGTCTGTGAATCATTGGTCGTATGCTGCAATAGTTCATCATAGATCTTATTGATGAAGGCCAGTTCATGTTGCTGAATCGCCCTTAGGTACCCCTCAGGATCATAGAAGGCTTTAGGGTCATACGGGCCTCCCGTTACATGCTTATTATGGAAGCCGTAAGCACTTTTATGAGACGACACCCAGATGTCTGGCCTAAGTGCTCGCTGGGATTGAAACGTCTTTGTAAAGTCGTCCGCTATGCCATGATAAGTGGGTTTTATACCGACATTTACCCCTTCGTTAATGTAAGCCATATTCACAACCAGAACGTCGTAGCTTTTATCAGCATCTTTAACTGTTATTGCGTACGATACGCTGCCCTCAGTGTGCCCGGGATGTTCTAAGACACGGAGTCGAATATCGCCCAACGCGATAACTTCACCATCAGTAATGACGTCATCGACGATAACCGGATGGAATGACTCGATACCTCCAATTAGCGGGTCACTGAAGCCTCCATCCTCTAAAACCCGCTTATCAGACTCCGTTGCAAGGAGGCGAGCGCCTGTTTGTTTCTTTATCAGCGCGAGGTCTGCTGTGTGGTCAAAATGTGCTTGTGTGGTTAGCAGGATTTCGACATCCGCCATGCGCAACCCAAGGCTTTCCAAGTTGCTCTCGATCATTGCGGCAGAGCCCTCAAGCCCCGTATTAATAAGGATATGACCTGCGTCCGACGTAATTAAGAACGAGCTGAGATCATAACCACCAACATCGTATAGATTCCCGATGATTTGTGTGGCGGGGTAGCTCTGGTTCCACGCGGGCGGCATCGTCATATCAAAGGCTTTTTCGAATACTGCTGTGTAATTCTTCTCAGCTCCCTGTGCCGATGCGCCAAAAAAAATGAGACTTGAGATGATGACAAGCGCCGCACCCAGTGGGTTTCGTCCATCCTTTTTTATTTCTCGTCCTTGTTGCTTGGTCACTTTACCGTCCTTTGTTCCGTGTATTTTGGGCTTAATTAGGTGAGGCTTCTCAGTCCCATGGCCGTCAAAACAGGCTCTACAGTAACGTCGATACATTTTCAGGCGGTCTTCCAATAACCGCTCGATCCCCTGAGATGATAATGGGGCGCTCAATTAAAATTGGGTGCTCAACAAGGGCCTCAAGTATCTCTTCATTGTTGCTTTCCGCCGAGAGATTCAGCGATTTATAGACAGCTTCACTTGTCCTGACGATATCTTTCGCTTGCATCGCTAGCGCCGCTAGCGCCCTGACGATATCGCTCTTACTCGGCGGTGTTTCGAGATATTTGACCTCGGTAGGCGTTATTCCATGCTCCTCAAGAATCGCCAGCGCAGCGCGAGATTTTGAGCAGCGTGGATTGTGCCAAATTGTAACTGTTGTCATGAGCTGTCCTCTTTTCGCGCAAGGGTATTGGCGCATTTCTTTGGATAGATGTCGCGCTTACACCGCGCAGATGAGGTATCGCAAAAAGGGTGCGAGCTTTTTTGCTCAAAATCAATTTATTCCCGCGTTTAACGCACGTTGCTGAGTTCGGGTGTTTTTGGGTAATGTGCGGTGACAATAACGTGAAAAATATATAAGGAAGTACCGTGGCAGTTGTCATCGATCACGAATTCAAAGCCTCAGCCGACGAACTTTGGGAAATCCTAGGCACGCCAGATCGTGTCGATTGGGTCCCAGGCGTCACAAGCTGTACGTTTGATGGTGAGGTTCGCTCCCTCGATTTGCCCGGTGCTGGCGCTATCAAGGAGCGCATACTTAACCATGACAACGACTCTCGCACTATGGAGTATTCTTGCTTTGAAAGTCCTGGCGCATTGGAATCGCATCGAGCAAAAATGGTAATCACTGCCACTGACGTCGGTTGTCGTTTGCAATGGCAGGCCCATGTTAAGCCTGAGGTGATAGAGCCCTTCATTAAGGGCAGCATGGAAGGGTGTATTGCTCGGCTTGAGGAAATGCTGCGGTAGCGCTAGTTCGAACACGTTTAACCGATTTCGGAGCGCCCCTGAGCAGCGAATTCCCAAAGACATTGAGGAGATAATAACAATGACTTTCGAAACCATTCTTTACGATGTTGAGGACGGAATACTCACGATCACACTGAATCGTCCCGACCGATTAAACGCCTTTAATAATGTTATGCGCGATGAAGTTATAGCAGCGCTCGATGCTGCAGATGCAGACGACGAGGTAAAGGCGATTATCTTCACAGGATCGGGTCGCGCATTTTGTGCCGGAGCTGACCTCGGCGGCGGCGGAGATACATTTAATTACAAGCCAAAAGATCCGGGTATTCCCCGGGATGGCGGTGGACTTCTCACGCTACGAATTTACGAGTGTCTGAAACCTGTGATTTCAGCCTGTAATGGACCCGCAGTGGGTATCGGCGCGACCATGCAATGTGCTATGGATATTCGCTTGGCCTCTGAAAATGCTAAGTATGGCTTTGTATTCTCCAAGCGAGGCATTGTTCCCGAGGCCGCGTCCAGCTGGTTTCTTCCGCGTGTCGTTGGCATAAGCACCGCTCTGGAGTGGACGTTCTCAGGGCGAGTATTCAACGCAGATGAAGCGCTAGAGCGAGGGTTCGTGAGAACGGTCTATCCGGCAGATGAGCTCCTACCTGCTGCGCGAGCGTTGGCAAAAGAGTTCTGTAATGAGACATCCGCGGTGTCTGTTGCGATGGCCCGTCAGATGATGTGGAAGATGCTGGGTGCAGATCATCCTATGGAAGCGCATCAGGTCGACTCCCGCGGTGTTTATTTTACAGGCAAGTCCGCAGACGCGCAGGAGGGTGTTAAGTCATTCTTGGAGAAGCGTCCAGCGAGTTACCCCGGCAAGGTTAGTAGCGATATGCCCGAATTCTTCCCTTGGTGGGAAGCGCGTGATTTCAAATAACAAGCTTCGTCTTAGACGGGGGCTTGCGAGCCACCTTCAGCGTCCGCGATTTCCCCAAACCGATAAACGGTACGTTGCCGATACGTCTGACCCGGCTCAATACAGATACTTGGAAATCCCGGTTGGTTGGGTGCGTCCGGGAATCCCTGAGCTTCCAGACAAATCCCATCCCGAGGAGTAAAAGGCGACGTCAATCCATCGCCGGTATAAACCTGAAGGGCAGGTTGAGTGCTCAGGACATCCAGCTGCAAATCGGATTCTTCGAGTCTCAGGCTGGCAGCCTCTCGCAATTTGGAGCCTTCAATTAAGACGAAGTTGTGGTCAAGTGCCTGATCTCTAATCGCCCGCCAGTCATGAAAATCTAGCGTATTCCCGTCATCCGTTGTCTCCGAGAGGCTCGCAATTACTCCAGTCGGAATCTGCCGATCATTAGTGGGTGTGTGGCCGGTAGCAAAGATACGGAGTTCATGCGCTTCCAGAGGACCACCCAAGTTAAAGTAGGCATGATTGGCAAGGTTCATCACCGTGGGTCTATCGGTGCTGGCCATAAAGTCACACTGCAGACTCGTTGGGTCGATCAGCTCATAACGAACCGTCACTAAACGCTCGCCGGGAAATCCATCAGAGAGGTGGGGCAGGGCAAGCGAGAAAACGAGACGATGCGAGTCACGGGTCGGCGATGGCTGAAAGGTCTGCTGATGTAGACCTAACTCGCCGCCATGAAGCAGGTTTTGCCGATCTAGTTCGTTGAGTGCTAAATGATAACTACCCGAGAGTAGATCAAGACGCCCACCATCCAAACGATTCGCTACGGGGCCAACGGTCGATCCGAGGTAAAACCGGTCGGCATCATAATCAGAATCGGATTCGTACCTGAGTACCGTATCGACCTCAGGTAGGTTGCCCACACCATGCACTCGTATGCCTGCAATAGTCGCGCCACGGTTGAGCAAATCAACCGTGATACCCCGTTGTTGGTCTGAAGTCGCGAGTGAAATTCTGTGGCTTTGGGTCATAACCTAGCCTAACTGAAATCAGTCGCGACAATCGATCACCATGCTCGATGTAAAGGTGACGATAATCGCCGATATCGTTAATCTTGAGTGGTCAAAAATTCGACGGCCGAATAAGGGTTACTCAGTATGCCTACCAGTGAACAGCAAATCGTTAAACGTGTCTCCGAACTCGTTGCGGCCGACTCAGTTAGCTCGCCTGATCCGAGTTGGGATAGCAGTAATCGACGGGTGATATCGCACATCACTAATTACGCAGAGCAAGACGGTTGGTCAGTGGATGTCCAGTCACTTGAGGAAACAGTCGATGGCAAGGCCAATCTCATTGCTACGCTTGGAGAGGTCGCATCTGACGCTTCAGAACCGGCTGGACTGGTCTTGTCAGGTCATACTGATACGGTGCCTTTCGACGCGGGCGGATGGGATTCTGATCCACTTCGCCTAACCGAGCGCGACGGACGGCTTTATGGTCTCGGTAGTACTGATATGAAGGGATTCTTCGCGATTGCACTCGAGGCGGCGTCTGCCTTCGATCCCAAGGACTTCAAAGCGCCGCTCTATCTCCTCGCGACGGCAGACGAGGAGAGCACGATGCGCGGAGCGCGCTCGCTGCGCAGGGACCATCTTCCCCTCGCGCGTGCCGCTGTGGTGGGAGAGCCGACAGACTTGCGACCCATGCGAATGCACAAGGGCATTATGATGCAAGGGGTCAAGCTGCGCGGGCAAAGCGGTCATTCCTCTGACCCCAGCCTTGGTAACAATGTCATCGATGCACTCCCAATGCTTCTTTCTGTTTTATCGAGCTACCGAGATGAGCTCGCCACAAAATTTCGTTGCGAGTTGATGGCTGTACCCGTGCCCACGATCAATTTTGGCTGTGTCCACGGGGGCGATAGCCCCAACCGTATTTGTGGTGAACTCGATTTCAGTTTCGACGTGCGCATGTTGCCCGGTCTTGAATATCAGGATGTGGAGAGAGATTTGAATGCGCGCCTTGTCGAGATCGCTGCTCAACACGATATTGATATCGAGATGCGTCGTCTGGTCGAGCCAGTCCCGGCTTTTGAGCAGGCGGCCGACAGCGAGTTGGTGGTTGCCTGTGAGCAGGCTTCAGGCCATGCCTCGGACGCCGTAAATTTCGCAACTGAAGCACCTTTTCTTAAGTCGCTGGGCCTTGAGACCATTGTTATGGGGCCAGGATCGATCGACGTGGCGCACCAACCCAATGAATATATGCCGATGGATCAGATTCAGCCGGCCATTGACACATTGCGCGAACTTATTCGGCGCTATTGTTTGTAACGAGACGTAGAAAGGACGAGATGCGATGAGCACGATAAGAGCAGTGAGAGTAGAAACCTGCGGCGCCGCAGAGCAGATGACGGTGCAAAATGTGCCGGAACCCATCCCTGATGCGGGACAGGTTCGAGTCCGTATGAGCGCTTGTGGTATCAATCTAATCGATACATACCACCGGTCGGGTCTCTATCCTTTGCCGCTTCCGACAGGACTGGGCTGTGAGGGGGCGGGGGTTGTCGATGCTGTGGGCGAGGGTGTGGACGACCTTGCCGTAGGCGATCGAGTTGCTTTTGCGATGGCCATGGGTGCGTATGCCGAAGCCATTGCGCTTCCTCGTGCCTCGCTCGTGCGCATCCCCGACACTGTATCGGATGAGCAGGCCGCAGCGGTTCTGCTAAAAGCCATGACGGTAGATTATCTGTTCAATGATACCTTCCCACTCCAGGGCGGTGAGACCGTTCTTTTTCATGCAGCGGCGGGTGGCGTTGGCTTAATTGCTTGTCAGTGGGCGAAGCATCTCGGTGTTGAATTAATTGGCACCGCAAGCACTCAAGAGAAATGTGATCTCGCCATTAGGCACGGAGCCTCGCGCTGCTACTTGAGTGGTGATCCCGAGCTTTCTGATAAATTGAGACAGCACGCGCCGGAGGGATTCCCGGTTGTTTACGACAGTGTAGGCAAATCGACATACCGCCTTAGCTTTAGCTTGTTGGCACCCTTAGGTACTTTTGTGAGCTTTGGTAACGCGTCCGGTCCTATCGATGCGGTTGTGCCTGGTGAGCTCGCGCTCGGCGGCTCGCTGTATTTTACGCGTCCAACGCTCGCCACTCATATGGCTCGGTCAGGATGGATGCAGGCGTCGGCCGATCGTATTTTCGGTTTGATTAGTTCAGGTGCGCTCTCAGTGGAGATTAATCAGCGCTATCGGCTAGAGGATGTTGTCAAAGCGCACAACGAACTCGAGGGTCGGCTAACAACGGGAAGCTCGGTTCTCATTCCCTAAGTCGGTCGAAATAGTATGAGTACCAACCCACTCGAGCGCCACTCGATTAGTGTTTAACGTTAGGAGCATAACGTTTGGGGTCTAAGGATAAGTTTCATTGCGAAGACAAGATTTGCGATGAACGTCATCGGCATCTAACGTTTATCAACAATGAGGATCAGGTGATGGCGGAAGTCGGTGCTACTGATGTTAATGTTGAGTGGCATTGACACCGTTAGCTTTCAATAGCGGCTACTGGCTTCGTTACTGATCGAGAGTATTGAGTGCCGCTAGTTACTGAGGTGGTGACGGAACAGCAGTACTGGTCAACGAAACTCATTGCAGTCACTATCGTGATGCTTAATGTACAAAACGAGCGAAGGACAATAATAACGGGAGAAGGGACGGGAAAATCTATGCGCGCAAGTTACCAAGCGATGAATCCTTTTATGACCGCTTCTGAGGCAGACCGCATGTTACGCATCGCGGAAGAGCGGGGGGTGTTTCGGACCTACGCTGAGGAAGCTTTGAATGACGGCATTGGCGAGTCACTACCGCAGCGGTTCGATGCGGCGTTCAATTACATCCAGCACGGAATTGATGGTCTTGGAAATAGTGATGACGTCACAACGGCGGCGCAGCGCACCAATTACTTCCGTGAGACCTATGCTTACGGTACTGACATACAGGCGCCCGGTGTCGAGCCGTTCTTTACGCATCCTGATCTTCTGCGAGTTGCTAGCGAGGTTACCGGTAGACCCTTGATCGTTCCGGCTATTGTCTACGCCAATATCCTTACCCCTGGACAGGAATTGGCGATTCACACGGACGTGCCGGAGTTCCGGGGGGCAGATCGAAAACGCATGCCGCAGTGGCTGCTTGTCACCATGCTTCATTCACGGCTGTTTGATGACTACCGAATCCCGATAGCAACCTGTGTGTCTTGGTTTGGGGCGAACCCGGGCGGCGCATTTGCCTATTACCCGGAGGGAGCGCAAGGCGGTCGTGAATCGATGGCGGCGACTCATAATACAGCTATCTTGATCGACACTGATCAGGTCTTTCACGGTGTTGAGCGTGTGACGCCGAAGACCTTTTTTCCAGAGATCGACAAAGGAGCGACGCTCACCTTTAAAGGAGATAACCAGTGGTCATTGGCCAACCCTAATGGTGAGGAGGTTGCTCAGTACACATGGGCGGATTTGCGATATTCGATTTCTTGGAAGGCCTACTGCTTCAGGGATGAGGTGGAGCAAGAGAAGTGGGCGACAAAATCGGACGATCTGACGTTAGAGCAAATTCTACAGACCCTCGAGAGCGAATTGAGAGACCGAGGCGTCTTGTCGGGCGCACGTCCAGAGCCGACGGCGTTTGCGCAGCTACTTGTGGATGCCTTTATCCGTTTCCCAATGAGAAAGGCTGCGTAGCGGAAGGTTACCCGGCTCTTCGTACGCCGCGATAAATAATCCGGCGGACGATAACGGCTAACAACAGCTTATCGACCAACCGTTTCGACAGCCGTGTCCGTTTTCCATTCGCTTGATAAAGGGTAAGGCCGTCTTCTTGCGGCCCAACGATCGACCCCCAACGTTTTTCGGGCGCCAGATAGTACCTGTTGGCAGGCTTTCCTTTGGCTTTCCGTTTCAGGTTGTGGACTAAGATGCCGTACGCCCAATTGCGAGCAGACGAGCGGTCTGGGTCGGTTGAAGCGACGTCTCCTATCGCGAAAATATTATCAGTCCCCTCAACCTCGAGCGTGGGCTTGGCCTTAACAAAATGCTCTTCGTCTAACAGGTGATCGGGTAAGAAATCCGTATGGGGCTTGCGTTGACCAATCGTCCAGAGAATTGCATCGGCTGAGAGGGTAGTACCGGAAGCAAGGGTCAACGTGCCTGAGGATTGCGATTCATCAACCGTTGTTACACGATCCTCAGAGACAATTTCAACCCCAGCCTCGATGAGGGCACTTTGGTAAAAGCTTCTAGCATCGGGGTGGTAGCCAGGTAGTGGTAATGCAGTCGAGATGCAAAGCGTCACCTGTTTTGCGGGGTCGGTGCGTTTGATGTTCAGCGCAACACTCACACCGCTAGGACCGCCTCCAACCACAGTAACTGATGAAGCCGCCTGTATTCGCTCTGCTTGGTTTGAGAGCTCAGTGCTAATTTCACTGGAGGATTGAACGCGATCAGTCCGCCAAAAACCATTCGAGGTACCAGAGGCAATTACGAGGTAGTCGTAGCTGATGGACTCTGTTTCACCATCGACTCGCACGGCGGTTACGGCGTTTGCCGCCACATCCACGCACTCAGCTTTACCGTGCACAATTGATACAGCTTCAAGAGCTTTGAACTGCTTGAGCGGCGTGTTGTAGTTCGCTTGCCACCATGACAGATCAGTAAGTCGCTTACCGAGCTCTTGGCCACTTAACAGATTGGGTTTTGTGCTAACACCCACCACATTAAAGTGGCGACTTAAGCGCGAGGCCACAAGCACTCCGGTATCGCCCATTCCCAAAATCAAAACGGTTGGCTTCTCTTTGTTTGGTCCTAGCATTTTGTTGTTTTCAATCCAGCCATTACGTTTACATTTCTCTTGGATGACGGCTTTTCAATTACGACGAGAGGTGGCAGTGTTTGTTTCACACTCGACATCACTCTAATCGGCCGCCTCACGTTGGGCGATAAGAATGCAGCCCCCAGGAGGTCTAATGCTTATACGAACTGCAACAAAGAGCGATGTGCCGCTTGTTGCACCCTTGTTTAACGCCTACCGCGAATTCTACGGTCAAAACAGTGATTTGGACGGGGCAAGGGCCTGCATAAACGATAACTTAAGGCTTGAAAGATCGACGATTTTTGTCTGTGAGGAAGAGGGCTCAACGGTTGGCTTCACGCAGTTGTACCCTGCGTTTTGCTCGGTCGAAATGAAACCGTTTTATGTGCTTTACGATTTGTTTGTGACGCCCAACCAACGTACCAAAGGTATCGGGTCAGCACTCTTAAATCATGCCCATGCCTGGGCGAAGTCCCAAGGCGCTTTTCGAGTTGTGCTCGAGACGGCGCAAACGAATACAACGGCACAGTGCGTTTACGAAGGGCTGGGTTATGAGCTGGAAACAGAGTTTCGAAAATACAGCTTCTCGACGGAGTAAACCGTAAAATTCTGGTTAAGGAAGCCTAGAAGGCCACTAACCTGCTGCTACAAGCCCCCTTTGATTATGGCGATGTGCACATAGTGCGACGAAGAAGCTATGCTGTGGCCGGCGAGAACCCAATAAATAGGTCAATAATGAAAAACAAGAAATGCCTCAGCAGATTCCTAAGCAAAGGCGGCGCTTCCGCTTTTTTACTCAGTATTCTCTGTAGCACTGCGCCGGCGTGGAGTGCGGATTACAAAGTCTTGCCCGGTGAGGAGGGGCCGTCGAGGTTTAAGGCCTACGGCGTCGTAATTCCTGAGCCCGCCCCAGACCGATCTCCTACCGAAGGTCAGGGACCGTATGACCGCCTTATTATCGACAATGTAATGTTGGTTGATGGTCTCGGCTCGCCACCTAGGGGCCCGGTTTCCATTGTTATTGAAGGAGAGCGAATATCGCAGATTCTAAGCTCCTCACCGAAGCCAAAGGCAGGTGAGCAACGCATGGATGCAAGCGGTATGACGGCGCTTCCCGGATTTATTGACTCGCATGTACATATTGGTAACCCCTATGAAGGCGTCGTAGGTCCGATTTCTCCACCCGAGTACGTGTTCAAGCTTTGGCTGGGTCATGGCATCACAACCGTTCGTGATACGGGTTCAGTAATGGGGCTGGGATGGACGGTAGGTCAGTCAGAGCGCGCGGCACGCAACGAGATCGCTGCCCCTGATATTGTGCCTTACGCCATGTTCCCCGGAACAGCCGTAGCCGAATTCGAGGTGAGTTCCGATGAGGGCGCACGCGAATGGGTTCGCGCTGTGAAAAAGCGAGGCGCTAAGGGTGTGAAGCTGCGAGGTGGAACTGCCGAGGCACTCGCTGCTGTATACGATGAAGCCCAAAAGTTGGGTATGGGTACAGCGAGTCACCATGACCAAAACGGTGTGTATCACATGAATGTGCTCGACAGCGCGCGCTTGGGTCTTGACAGTATGGAGCACTGGTATGGGCTGCCGGAGGCCATGCTCACCGACAGAACCATTCAGGATTATCCTGCGGACTACAACTACTCCGACGAGCAGTGGCGCTTTGGTGAGGCCGGCACGCTCTGGAAGCAATCAGCGGAGCGGGGGAGTGCGACCTGGCAGTCGACCATCGATGAGCTTCTTAGCCTTAATTTCACACTCGTACCAACATTTACAATTTATGAGGCGAACCGTGATGTGATGCGGGAGCGAAATGCGGAGTGGCATGACGATTTCACGCTGCCGGCGTTAATGCGCTTTTTCGAACCGGATCCGAGACTGCACGGCTCTTATCATTTCGATTGGACCACTGGTATGGAAGTCGCCTGGCGAGATAACTTCCGCCGATGGATGAGTTTTGTAAACGACTATAAAAACGCCGGAGGCCGCGTGGCAGCAGGCTCAGACTCGGGCTTCATCTACAAGCTGTTTGGCTTTGGTTACATCCGTGAACTAGAGATGCTGCAAGAGGCGGGCTTTCATCCATTGGAAGTGATTCAGGCCGCCACGCGTAATGGCGCTGAACTTCTCGGAATGGAGGATGAGATTGGTGCTATTTCGCCAGGAAAGCGGGCTGATATTGTGCTGGTAGAAGGTAATCCCGTCTCTAATTTCAAGCTTCTCTATGGCACAGGCCACATGAAGCTCAACCGCGACAAAGGCGTCATCGAGCGCGTGGGCGGCGTTTCCTACACCGTTAAAGATGGGGTCGTTTACGACGCAAAAGCACTCCTGCAGACTGTTCGTGATATGGTGACTACAGCGCGTGAATCTGAGGCGAGAAAAGAGGCAGCTCAATAAGGGACTCTTTTGCCGGTCTCAGAGGACAGGTGTCATTTGATGTCGCTTTAATGGTGCTTTCGCGCCTCTTCTGGTCTCTTGCTCGTTGCTTTCCCGTTTTATGGGAAAGACGTGCGACTACGCCCCGCCAAAGATTTTACGCTTTGGCGGCCTTCAGACCACCGGTGAGTCAACACGAGATGCGCCCGCAAGCGAGCAGACGCTCTTTACAATGCGGGCGCTTCAGAGCTGAGCAAAGGTTTTTTCTTCGCCTTCTAGACCTAATTTTTCGTCTAGGACAGCGACCTTTCGCGCAATACGCTCTCTGAGTCCCTCGCCCATGCGCCGACGCAGGAAGATAGCGGCAACAGCGCCAGACACGCCAATGATGGCAAGTGTTGTGAATAGATAGCGATACCCTGTATCGCCAGGGAAATTATCGAGTAAAAGCCCCCAGACTAAGTAGCCAAAGGACGAGGGCGCATAGACCACAAACGCGGCGACAGCGATCACCGATCCCGAAAATCGTGGGGGTAGTCCCATCTCGCCATACGGCGCGAAGTAGAGAGCGCGCATGAAAAAGATGATGAACACCAGAGGCATAAGTAGACCCATTGCCACCCAAACGAGTGACTGTGTCGTTGGCATCAGTGCGAGCGCTGTTCCTAGCAGAGCAATGAGAACGAGGCCTGTCTGCATCCCACCTGCCGAGCTACCAAAGAGTCGGTTCGTCACAAAGCCCGCGACAAACGCTGAGCTGATGCGTCCGACTGAGGTCGAAAGAATTGCGAAGATCGATGCGGCAAGGGCGGGAAGCGCGTAGCTCTCATCGAGGTAGGTGACGTAATACGGGAGGCTGGTGTAGGCGAAGTAGATGAAAAAGCCGCTGACACCAGCGAGCCACACCTCTGGCATCGCAAGTGTGATCTTCATGCCTTCACGGACCTCTTGCATCATATCTCCGGAGGACTCGTTGGACTTCAGGAGAGGGTCTCGCGGTAGCGCGAACCAGCAGATAATTCCCAGCACCACCATTACGCCCCCGTTGAGCATAAAGGCGACCTCAAGCCCCAGCACGCTGTTACCAAGCCATGCGTAAAGTCCTAGGGTGATGGCGTTTTGCAGAAATTCGATCAGCCCACGGCCACCCTCGAGAATCCCAAAGATTTTAGGCTGATCTTCATCCGAGGCAGATTTTCTCACCGATGACAAAATAGCCGGCCAAAAGGCGCCCTCGCAGCAAATTGCGAGCACTAACAACAAACTTAACAGGACATAGAAGTCTGAGGTTTTGCCCAAAAAGGATGTCGTGATGCCACCAATAATCATCGTGATGGATATCAGTTGGCGTGGTGCGTAACGGTCTTGTGCCCAGCTCAGCAACACATACATGAAATTGCTGGCCAGCCCGTATATAGACAGAAGCAGACCGAATTGTGTTTTGGAAACATCCCACAACTCGAGAATCTGTGGCAGCAGTACGCCTTTCATTGCTAGCAAAGCGAAGGTGAACTGGGAGCACAATGTGATGAGGATGAAATTAAGCAAGATCCGTCTTGAGGCGAATATCGGTCTTTGTTCGTTCTGCTGGGTGTTGTTCATTACACAGTTGCCGTTTTATTTTGCTCAGCACTATATCAGTGATGGCATTGCATAGCCCTTAGCAAATAGCCCTTAGCAAATAGCCCTTAGCAAACAGAGCGCAGCAATGCGTCAGGTCGGAATTGTGGGCTCAATAATAATCGCCAATAGAAAACGAATAATGTTCCTAAGCGCGCAAGTAGCAACAACGCCAATTGATATGGACTATTTTGGACTCTGTGGCGCTGGCCGTTTTCGGGATACTCTCCTCCCTGTTAATAAGTGTGGTGCAGGCGAGGCTCGAGTTTCGAGCGCGGCTATGGCATCAACGAAAAAACGATAAGAAAAAACCATTAAAAAAGGGTGTCCCACAGCGTGACGGAACAAACTGCATCAGCCGCGATTGCTGCGCCTCACGAGGCCTTCTCAAGTAAGTACCGCTACTACGTTCTGGCGTTACTGACTCTGGGTTACGTGTTTAATTTTGTCGATCGTCAGGTCATGACGATCCTGATTGAACCCATCAAAACGGAATTCGGTGCAACCGATACTCAGATGGGGTTGTTATCGGGGCTGGCATTCGCTTTGTTCTATGCAACGCTTGGAATACCCGTAGCGCGCCTTGCAGATCGATGGTCGCGCAGAAATGTGCTTACCATCTCAATGACCACTTGGAGCATGGTTACAGCGCTGTGTGCAACGGCGACAGGCTTCTGGCATTTATTGTTGCTTCGGATAGGTGTTGGGGTTGGTGAGGCAGGCGGTACGCCACCATCGCAGTCACTGCTGGCTGATTATTTCCCGCCCGAGAAGCGCGCTTTCGCGCAGGGTATTTTGGCGACCGCGCCGAACATTGGCATTTTGGTGGGCTTGTTTGGTGGTGCGGTTATTGCCGAGGCCTATGGATGGCGCACAGTGTTCCTGGTGTTTGGTATTCCGGGGGTGCTGCTAGCCATTTTGATCCAACTTACTGTGAGAGAACCCCTTAAGGTGAGCGTCCCAGAAGAGCAAGCTCAGGCCGGTCTATTCTCCGCCTTGGGGAATATTTTCAGACTCCCTTCGTTTGCTCACATTATGGTGGGTGTGGGCTTCACAGGTATTGCGGGCTACGGTCTCGGCGTTTGGTCGCCGAGTTTTTTAGTTCGCGTGCATGATATGAGTCTTGTCGATGCAGGACTTTATCTCGGTTTGATCGGCGTTTTTGGCGGCGGTCTCGGTACGATTTCTAGTGGACTGCTTGTCGACAGGCTCGCGCGTGATGATAAGCGTTGGCAGTTGTGGCTGCCTGCCATCGGTATCTTCCTGGCGTTACCCACCCAGCTTGCATTCCTACTCTGGCCCGTCGAGCATCGACTGGTAATGGGCACTATCGATGTGCCTTTTGCGCTCGTCTTTATGGGCCTTTCTGCTGTATTCGCCAGCTTTTGGATCGCCCCGAGTTATGCGGCAGTGCAGAATCTTGTCCCGCAATATTTGCGCACACAGGCATCAGCATTGATGTTGCTGGCGATTAATCTGTTGGGTATGGGGCTGGGTCCACTGTTGGTCGGTGCACTGAGCGATAGCTTTTCGCAGTTTGGTGGGGACTCTGTGCGATACGGTTTGTCGATTGGTGTGAGTCTGAGCCTTATTGGTGGCTTCGCCTACATACGTGGCAGTGCGCTTTACGCGGGAGCATTGCGTGAACGGGAACACTGAAAGATACGGTTGACGGGGTTTCCCATGAAATTCTTTAGTTGGCACAAACGACAAACGGATTGGTGGTTACAAAAGCTAGGCATGTCTGACTACGCAGCGCTCTGGTTTGCTTACATTAAAGGTGCAGTGACCGCGGTTCTTGTTCTTTGGTTGATGGGATATTTGTAAGAAAGAATCCACAGGGCTTCTCTCGCAAAGTATCTCAGTTTCAGATCAACTCAACAGCCAACAGCCAACAGCCAACAGCCAACAGCCAACAGCCAACAGCCAACAGCCAACAGCCAACAGCCAACAGCCAACAGCCAAAAACAAAGAACAAGTGCTGGGTTACAAGCTCTGCGCGGCGAGTGCCACCTCAAATTACCACCGCTTAACTGATGCCTCACCACGGTTTGGGTTCTATTTTTCGTGTTCAACTCGGACGCTGTCTCAACCTTAGCTCACCGACGACGCCTCGAAGTCTTAGCGCTTTTTCGCTTTCCACGTTCCGCCATACTGATAATCGATCGGGTTTTCCAGTTTTACTTTAAGAAGACAGGTTTCACAGCGGAATGCCCACGGCTGACTTTTACCGATCCTCGAGCGGAACAATACGGGGCTTGGCTGGCTACAATCGTGACAAGTTTTACTGCGACTCATGGAATCCACTACTGCGAAACGCGCTCTTTAGTTCACAAATTACACCCGTCCTTTAATCTGCGTTTGTTGCGGACGAGGGCTTGGATCGTACGGGCAACCAAAGCCTGCTGAGTTCATGTGGATCGGATAGGTTGATTGGGCTATTGACCTATCTGGAAGGTGCAAGGCTTATGCGGACGCTGAAGCATTCACCAAAGAGGTTTTGCGAGTTTTGAAAAGTCGAATTTTGGTGTCTCTTATTGCTGGAAAAAGTAAGCCTGCCGCGCGATAACTAGGCGCTGACGAATAAAAATAAGATGCTGCTAAATAGCAATCGCAATGCTTTGCGCACAGGATGGGGGAGGGTATTGATGTTTTCCTGGGTAACCGAACGACTCAAGTTATTGATTCCAGCCTTTTGGCGGTCATACAACAATTCTTATGAGAGTACTTATCGCTACCTAAAGATTGATGAACGTATAAGTACTTCTGGACAGCCTACAGCAGCGCAATTCGCGTCCATAAAGGGCGAGAAGTTTGATGCGGTCATTAACCTCAGTCCCACCGATGCCATATCCGCGATCAAGGACCAAGCAGCGATCTTGGAGGCACTTGGTCTTGAGTACGTCCACATCCCCGTCGATTTTGATAATCCAAGTGCTGTGGCGTTCGAGCACTTCGCGCTTGAAATGAAGAATCGTGCAGAACAGCGGGTATGGATTCATTGCGCGGCTAATCTCAGGGTCTCGGCGTTTTTGTATCGCTACCGAGTGAGTGTGCTTGGTTGGAGCGAATCAGAGGCTGCGGTTGATCTCGATCGAATTTGGAATCCCAGCTCAGTCTGGAGTCGTTTTTTGGGGCGTTAGTTGTTAGCCACATTGGTGTAAACTTCACTCTGCTGACGTAGATCGGGTGGAGTTGCCGAGAAATGGGTGAAAAAGGTAAGTCAAATTTGATTCCAGCGGTTAACGTGCCGAGTGGGGAAAAGTTCGTTACGCCCTCCGGAATCCATGCGATCAAAGACGGTATAAAGTCCTCTAAGACGGATGCCAAGCGACTCAAAAAGCCCGATTTCTTACGTATGCGCGTGCGCCACTCACCGAAGTATGAGTCGGTCAAAGACATCGTTAAGCAACATCGGCTTGCCACTGTATGTGAAGAGGCTAAATGCCCCAACATCAGCGAGTGTTGGAGCGCAGGAACTGCCACCATTATGTTAATGGGCGAAGTTTGTACTCGCGCATGCCGATTCTGCTCTGTAAATACGGGGAATCCCAAGGGCTGGCTCGATACTGAAGAGCCCGAGAACACAGCCAAAGCGGTTCAGCTGATGGGCCTGTCTTATGTCGTCTTAACCTCTGTTAATCGCGACGATTTACCCGATGGTGGTGCCGGACACTACGCGAAGACGATAAAAGAGGTTAAACGTCTAAACCCGGACACCGGTGTAGAGGCGCTGACGCCAGACTTTCTGGGCCTCGAGTCCGCAATCGACACGTTGCTAGAGTCAGGACTTGATGTGTTCGCTCAAAACGTCGAGACCGTGAAACGGCTAACGCATCCCGTTCGCGACCCGCGAGCCGGCTATGAGCAAACTGTGAACGTATTGAAATACGCCGCTCAGACCTCTGATGTCATCACCAAAACATCTTTGATGCTTGGTCTGGGTGAAACAGATGACGAACTCCTAGAGTGCATGGATGACTTAAGGGAGGCCTCTGTCGATGTCCTCACCCTTGGGCAGTACCTACAGCCGACTAAGAACCACCTACCGGTAGAACGTTTTGTCACGCCTGATGAATTCGAGCGCTACCGTGAATGGGGCTTGCAAAAAGGCTTCAAGGAGGTCGTCTCAGGCGTATTTGTTAGGTCGAGTTACCGAGCCGAACGCGTTTTAGAGTTTAATAACGTAGGTCTTGAGTCTCCCTAGGGATTAGGTAGATGAAGCGTAAATTACTGTACATAACAGCTGTCCAACCCCAGAGGGATAAGCCAGCTCTGACCGAGGCAACTCGATCGGTTATCAGTATTCTTGCGCGTGATTTTGAGATATCGCTGGCTGTGGCAGGCCCTGCAAGCACCGCCGACTTAAATTCGTTACGCGCTGATCTCGGTGTTATCAGGGTGGCCGGTGGCTTTGAACGAGGGGACGGTGATTCGCCCGTCGATCCTGAGCTGAAATCACTTCTAGAGGGGCGTGGCGTGAGCCCGGTGGTGAACGCCCGACTCAAGGCGGCTATTCAGCGCAGAGCCGCGGATTTCGAGTCTGTTGTTGTGGATTCACTTGATGCAATACCTTATTTACCGCTCGGGATTTCAGGCCGTACTGTGTTTTTTACCCAGCGAATTGAGTCGGACTCCCCCGCGCTTGCAAAAGGCCTTTTGGGGTCAAGAAGGGTAAAACGTATCCGTCGCTATGAGTATGGCAGCCTATCTCGTTGCGACCGTGTGTTCTCAACCACTGAAATGTCGAAGGATCTACTGGCCCTGGGGATACCGCTGGGTAAGTTAGTTGATGAGGCTACGCCACCCTCGTCTGCACGACCTACGGCTGTCGTCTCAGGGTTCACCGCCACGCGTATGCGTATTGGCTACGCTGGCTACCTTGGCGACACCAACAACGTAAACAGTTTGCTTTGGTTTTTAGATCACGTTTGGAACGGCATCAGAGATGCCATTCCCGGTCTGGAGCTGCATGTCCTTGGACTCGACGCGAGTGATGAGCTTGTTAATGATCTTGCTTCGCGCAATGACGTATTACTTCATCGTGATAGCAACGATTTGAAAATCACCGACCTCGGGATTCGCGCCATGGTCGAGCCATTGTTAAACGAGAGTCACGTTGAGGCGAAGCTCGTGAACGCGATGGTGCGAGGAATTCCGATAGCAACGACTCGCGAGGCGATGTCGAACGCACGGCTTGAGCTGGGTGACAGTGTATCGATCGCCGATAGTCCCGCTCATATGGTGTTGAACTTGCGACGGATTCTGTCAGAGGCAACACTTTGGCAAGCGCTAAGCGACCGCTCATTAAAAATGGGGTCGGGATTGCTGGCTTATCACGAGGTGGCACATGCGATGAGACGTTATTTGTTACGCGATATTGCCTACCAAGGCGATCGGAAATAGGGCGGTTTACCATGAGTGAATTTAAGCGAGTGGGTTTACTGGGAAGGCGCGAGCACCCTGGTGTTTCTCAGGTGGTTGCTCACCTATTGGAGTTGCTCGATAGCCGAGGCATCGATGTTGTTCTAGAGGACCGATTGGCCACGCTGGCTCATTTCGAAACCCGTGCTATGCAGCCCAGAGACGCTATTGGCGCCAATGTCGATTTGGCGATTGTCATTGGTGGTGATGGCAGTTTGTTGAGCGCTGCAAGGACTCTCGTGCGGCATGACTGTCCCGTTATCGGTGTGAATCGTGGACGACTCGGCTTTTTAACCGATGTGAGTCCTGATGAGGAGTTGACAGCCCACGTTAGCAGTGTCCTTGACGGTGATTACACAACTGACCGACGCTTCCTTCTCGATGTTGAAGTATCGAGTGGCGGTAACACAACGGGTCGCGCTGAGGCGTTGAATGATGTTGTTGTGAACTCCGGTACGTCAGCGCAGATGATCGAGTTTCAGCTTCAAGTGGACGACGATTTCGTTTATCGGATGAACGCTGACGGTTTAATTATCGCCACTCCGACTGGCTCTACCGCTTACTCAATGTCAGCGGGAGGTCCCATCATGAACCCTAAACTCGATGCGGTAGCTCTGGTGCCCATGTTTCCTCATTCATTGAATAGTCGACCTATGGTGGTGCACGGAGACAGTGTCATACAGATAGATACGCTAGAGCGAAACAAAAACAACCCGCTGGTTACGTGTGATGGCCAAGTGTCACTGACCTTGAAGCCAGGTGACTCTGTTGTCGTAAGGAAAAAGCCACGGGCACTTCGGCTGCTGCACCCCCCCGGTTACAGCTTTTATGCGAGTTGTAGGGACAAACTAAGATGGTCTGATGCACTCACATCCTGACCTGACAGTTCATTGGCGACAGGTTCCCGTAACGGTATTAGTACTTATCGCGGCCGTCAGTGTCTTTCTACTAATGGAAGTCTTTGGTGATTCCATCGTTTTAGACTGGCTGGCCTTCAACAAGGTCGAATACAACGGCCATCGTTTT
Organism: Luminiphilus sp.; assembly: GCA_965657765.1. GTDB lineage: Bacteria > Pseudomonadota > Gammaproteobacteria > Pseudomonadales > Halieaceae > Luminiphilus. Next base: position 20,309 of record CBFHQN010000012.1, read on the forward strand.
GAACTTGTTAGCCCTGGTACCGATTACTGGCGTTATGTAAGCCCTGCGCTGATTCACTTTGGATTGTTACACCTTGTGTTCAATTCATTATGGATTTGGGAGTTCGGCAGCCGGCTCGAGCTTCGCTTGGGCTCAGTCTTTGTGTTTAATCTCTTTTTTGCCGGTGCGGTAGGTGGCAACTTGCTTCAGTACTGGTGGGAAGGCCCCTCTATTTTTGGCGGCTTATCGGGTGTTGTTTACGCCTACATGGGGTGCCTCTGGGTTTTGTCCCGCATGCGACCCGGGCTGGTTTCCATTCCCGTTCCGTCGGTTCTTACCTTTATGTGGGTTTGGTTGCTAATCGGCTTCACTGATGTTCTGAAACTGTTGGGTTTAGGATCGATTGCCAATGGTGCGCATTTAGGTGGTTTATTGGTTGGCATTCTGACAGGCGTCATCATTGCCCGCGTCTTACCAAGAGGATAACGAGCGCTTATGTCGAACGAAAATGAAGGGTCGAGCGCCTACGAAAATGCGGTGAAGGCTATGCCGAGAGAGCTGTATCAAAGGATGGTTGATGCCCTTTCTACGGGGCGTTGGCCGGACGGTCGGACGCTGACCGAAACACAGAGAAAGGAGACGATGGACGCGGTTTTGCTCTGGGGGCAGTTTCACTTGCCAGCGGAGGAGCGCGTGGGATTCATCGATAAGGGTGCAAAAGCGGGTGATACCTGTGACGACCCGGTTCCACTCAAGTGGCAATAAGAGAGACTCAGTTAATGATCGCATCGGGCAACTTACGCAAAATGCTTACGGAGCTAGACTCCAGCGTGCATTACAAATTACCCATTGGTGAAGCGCGGGTAGCGCTCAATCCGCTGATTGGCACTCACATTGCGCTCGAATTTACCGGGGCCATCAACTGTGTGCATTGCGCCCGGAAGACGAATAAGAGCTTCAATCAAGGGCACTGCTTTCCCTGTTTTAAAAAATTAGCTGCCTGCGACACTTGTATCGTGAGTCCAGAGAAGTGTCACTTTGACGAGGGCACCTGCCGTGAACCCGACTGGGCGGAGAATAATTGCTTTGTCGATCATATCGTTTATCTGGCAAATACCTCGGGTGTGAAGGTTGGCATTACACGGCACTCCCAAGTTCCAACACGCTGGATGGATCAGGGTGCAACGCAGGCACAGCCCATTGCCCGCGTTCGTCACCGGCAGCTTTCCGGGTTACTGGAGACGGCGTTGGCTAACCACGTTAAGGACAAAACCGCTTGGCAAACGATGTTAAAAGGTAACGGTGAGCCTGTCTCTTTGGAAGAAAAGAGAAAAGAGTTGATGGCGCTATGTGCCGACGACATCTCCGCGCTACAGGACCGATTTGGCTTACAAGCGATTACGCTGTTAGAGGATCAACCGACGGTGGATATTGACTACCCCGTGATTGAATTTCCAACCAAAGTAAAAGCACATAATTTTGATAAAACCCCGAGAGTTGAAGGCCGACTGATGGGCATCAAAGGGCAGTACTTGATGTTTGATACTGGGGTTTTGAATATCCGCAAATTTGGCGGGTACCACATACAACTGGAGAGCATGCAATGATGCGTGAGGGCGCACCTAAAACGATCTATCGGAAGGACTACAAAGCCCCCGACTTTCTAATCGACTCCGTAGAGCTGGCGTTCGATATTTTCGATGGTAGAACACGCGTTGCGAGCAAGCTCGATATCCACCGAAACGGCAAAAACCACGCGCCGCTTGTATTAGATGGCGAGTCACTGGAGATCGTCAGCCTGGTGATTAATGGACGCGCGCTGAGTGCCGACGAATATCGTTATGCTAACGGCAAACTAACCATCGAGAACGTGCCCGACCAAGTCCATTTCGAAGCGGAGGTCGATATCGTACCCGAGGAAAATACATCGCTTGAGGGCTTATATCGCTCACGAACGATGTATTGCACGCAGTGTGAGGCAGAGGGCTATCGCAAGATCACCTTTGGTTTGGATCGTCCCGATGTGCTCTCGACTTACACGGTATCGCTCACAGCCGACAAAAACACTTGCCCGGTGCTCCTTAGTAACGGTAACGAGGTTAGCCGAAGCTCGGCAGACAACAATCGACACACCGTCGTTTGGCACGATCCACATCCTAAGCCCAGTTATCTTTTTGCGATTGTTGCAGGTGATCTAGAACTGGTTTCAGACACCTTTGAGACGGTATCAGGGAAGGCGGTTGATCTTCGGATATGGGTCGAGGCTAAGGACATTGGCTACTGCGAACACGCGATGACGTCATTGAAAGCGTCTATGCGCTGGGACGAGGAGCGGTATGGACTCGAGTACGATCTCGATCTTTTCAATATCGTCGCTGTCGATGACTTCAATATGGGGGCGATGGAGAACAAAAGCCTCAATATCTTCAATACCTCTTGTGTACTTGCGCACCCAGATATCACCACGGACCTTGGCTATCAACGCGTGGAGTCAGTGGTGGCACACGAGTACTTCCATAACTTCTCGGGGAACCGTGTTACCTGTCGGGATTGGTTCCAGCTCAGTTTGAAGGAGGGCTTCACTGTTTATCGTGATGCCGAGTTCTCGGCCGATATGAACTCGAGAGGCGTGAAGCGCATCGAGGACGTCGCATTTTTGCGGACCCATCAGTTCGCTGAGGACGCGGGGCCTATGGCGCATCCCGTTCGACCAGATTCGTTCATTGAGATATCAAACTTTTACACGATGACTGTGTACGAGAAGGGCGCCGAGGTTGTGCGTATGCTCAACACGTTGTTAGGTGATGAGGCCTTCTATCGCGGCGCGAGTCTATATTTCGAACGCTTTGACGGCATGGCAGTTACCTGCGACCACTTCGTTGATGCGATGCAGGAAGCGTCCGGCAAAGACCTCAGCCAATTCCGCCGTTGGTATGAACAAGCTGGTACGCCCGTTATTGCTGTTGAGACTCAGTTCGACGAGGTATCTGGGAAATTTGATATTTCGTTTGCGCAACGCAATCCACCAACGCCTGGTCAGGACACCAAGCCACCGCTTCATATACCTGTGGCTATGTCGCTACTGGTCGATGGGAAGCATCACGACCTTGGTGAAGGCGACAAACAGCGCGTTATGGAGCTGACTGAAGCCTCCGAGACGGTGAGTTTCAGTGGGCTGTCCAAGAAACCCGTACTCTCTTTACTCAGAGGCTTCTCTGCACCGGTTCGTTTAGAGCTCGAGCAATCTCGCGATGATCTCGTAACACTCATTGGGTTTGATGACGATCCCTATGTGCGTTGGGATGCCTCGCAGCGTCTCGCGTTCGAAGCGATTGATGAGGGGACTGGAGTGCTTGCGCCGGACTATGTCGACGCACTTCGGCGTGTACTCGATGGGCCATCTGAAGCTGCTATGAAAGCACAGCTTCTTGCATTACCGACAGAGGCATCGATTGCCGACAGACACTCACAAAGCGGCCTCGTGGACGTGCACAAGATCCACGCAGCCAAACAAAGGGTGGCTTCTGCTCTTGGCGCAGGCTTAAAGGAGGAGCTCGCAAATCTTGTTGAGAGCGGTATGGCCAAGAAACAGGCTTACTCGCCATCGGCAGCACAAATCGGCGATCGCGCCTTGGTCCACACGGCACTCAATTTATTGGTTGCGAGTGACTCGAGCTGGCTCAACGCTGCGCGTGAAATGTATTTCGCAGCAACGAATTTATCGGATCGCCTCTGTGCGGCTCGTCTCGTTGTCCATTATGGCGACGATGTACACCGTGAGGAGGTATTGCAGCACTTCTATGACCGTTGGCAGTCTGAGAATTTGGTGGTGAATCAGTGGTTCGTCATGCAAGCGACACGGCCCGAAATGTCCACAGTTGCAGCGGTTAATGCGCTGACCGAGCACGCTGCATTCGATTGGCGAAACCCTAATAAGGTTCGCTCGCTCATCAGCTCGTTTGCGGGAGCAAATCCGGTTGCTTTCCACAACACAGACGGTAGCGGATACGCGCTTCTGGGCGACGCCGTAAGACGCTTGCAGTCGGATAATCCGCAGATTGCGTCGCGTATGCTGGCACCGCTAACGCGCTTTAAGCGCTATGCCCACGGCCAAGATATGATGCGTGCGGAGCTCTCGTCGATCGCGGCTTTGGACAATCTGTCACAGGATGTGTTTGAGGTTGTTCAGCGCTCGTTGAGTGACGGCTGAGAAGTAACCACACCCAATGGTAAGTGGTTTAGCGGTAACTGTGAATTGACTGCGCAGTCCCTGAGCAGGGACCCAGTGGTTATTAACTAGATGTAACGGGTTTCGTTATTGCTAAGTAGACGACGGCGAACAGGCGTTCAGTCCCTTGACTAGGGTGAGTAGCGTGGCAAAACTCGCCACGCTACTCGTCTACAATCGAGCGGATTAGGCTGTTGGGTACAGCGCCCGAGCACCACTTACTGAATCTTTAACTGACCAAGATGACTCTTGAGATACAGCGCGATACAGTGCTGCGCCATCGGACCACTGTCTGTCATCACTGGCATAGAGACGCTGTTCTAATTCAGCTATTTGTTGACTCAGTTCTTCGGAGCACACTTCGCGTATCGCGCTCAGCGTTCTTATTGGTTCACCCGCATGAAGAGATGCCCAGCGCAGAACTAGATCGCGACTTTTTGAGGCGTCGTTTTGCGCGGTGCTTGCCTTCAGTGCCGATAGCAGAGGACGCAAGGTCTCTTCTCTATTTTCACTCGGCTGGATACTTGTGCCGAGGGCTCGCGTTCGCCACAAGAGTATTCCGAGCACGAGGGCTATGATCCAGCCAGCGGCCGCGACTATACTCATCCAAGCGGGTAATGCACCAGTTGTGGTTTGCGCCGGAGCGGTGACTGAGGTTGGCGTAGGTATGTCTACGGTGGGACTCCCCACTGAAATGGTGGTGGATGGCAATACCGCGTACTCAATGGTATCTGTCTTTGTATTCCACCAAGGAACACGCACTTCGGGCAGTGTCCATGAGCCGGAGCCGCTGGCTACCAAAGCCTCACTTCGCGTGCGCTTTCCAAGGAAGCCCTCAGTGCGCTCGATTTGATCACTCGATTCTTGATCGGGGTACACCCGAATACCACTGATTGGACTGCTGTCGCTCATGCTGGTGATGGGCGGTAGCTGACTGCTGAGAAGGCCATCTGCCGCTAGCGATAGCGTCCGAGTCGTAGAGTCTCCAATTTCCATAGTCTCGGGTGCTTTTGACCAAGACTGTGTTAATTCAAGCGAATTCGCGGGTAACCATACGCTGCCCGTAAAAGACTCTGGGACGGGCTTCACAGTGATGCTGACGGGATCCTCAGACAACCTAAAGCGTTTGCCAAGACGTGCACCGAGCAGCGAGCGTCCAGGCAGCACTTCTCGTGCCGTCAATGCGAGTGCGGGAATCTCGAGCGTGCCACGCTGCTGCGGATAAATCGCATATCGAAGCTGGGTGACGCGCCATAAACGACCGTTGATTTGCCGCTGGAAGTTGCGACGTGTGAGCTCTTCAACGATCGCGTTCTCAAGCTCCAACTGCGTTACCTCGGCACCATCGAGATTAATCGCTTGTTCGATGGTGACCGTGAGTACGATCTGTTCTTGGATGTAGACGGACTGTTTATCGATATCGATGCTGAACCTAACAGAATCACCACCACCTGCGCTCACGGTTTGCGGATTTACGGTAATAGCGATGGGTGTTGTTCGTATACCACCTGTGCTCAATGCGGGAATGGAAAGGAGGCCATCACGCAGGGGGAGAAGGTCTAGCGTGAGTGTGCGTGTGGTCGAGCGCGATCCGTTGATGAAGGAGGTGTTCGTTGAGCTACTGCTACTCAGAATCTCCCAGTCGAATTGCAGCGCCGCCAGATCGAGTTGATCCAAGCGCTCACTGGCAGCGCCCGTGATCGTAAGTCGCAAGGATTCACCCATGCTGATCGTGCGTCGATCCACATCCGATCTGATCTCGGCGCTTGCCGCAGCGCTCAGAAACGCTAGGGCCATCACTGTTAACGCAGCTAAAAGCTTACCAGCGAACGTCTTCATCGGGTTCCTCTCCGTTTCTAAGGCGTTGGATTGTTTGATAGCGGAATTTGCGCCGGAGCAGACCACCGGGATCATCGGGCACGCGTCGAAGCCATTGTTCAAGCGCCTGTTGCTCTTCCAGTGCCTCATTAAAGCGCGCCATTTGCTCTTCAGTAGCTTGCTCAAGCTCAGACATATCCATGTCTTCACTCATCTCACCCTCGGCGCCCGGCTGTGCGTCCTGATCACTGGGTTGCTGATCTTGAGATTCTGATTCACCTTCCTGCGAATCGCTCTCGCTTTGCTGATCTTGAGCTGAAGAGTCACTCTCGGACTCCTGAGAGTCACCTTGCTCTTCTGACTGATCGCTATCGTCATCCTGCTCGTTATTTTCTTGTTGCTGTTGCTCTTGTTCGAGGAGCGACTTCACCAGCTCTCGATTCGCTATCGCGTCCTGTTGCTCAGATTCAATCTCCAACGATTTATCGTAGCTATCGATGGCGCCTTGTAAGTCTCCGGCAAGTGCTAGTGCGTTCGCTCGGTTATACAGCGCGTCTGCGGATTCGCCTTTGCCAAACTCGGCCGAGGCCGATCGATAATCGCCTGCTTCGAAATGCGCGGTACCTCGCCAATCTGTGTCCTCGAACAAGGCCGCAGCGCGCTCGGCATCACCGGCCTCTAGTGCCTTGGCCGCTTTCTGATCGGGAGTCGACCAGAGGTTGTCGAGGATATTCGCTTCGCTAGTATCTGAGTGGGTCAAAAAGAGACCGGCAAGTAGGACGCTGAGGGCTCCCCGACGAAACAGCGGTAACATGAACAGCGCCGCTACGGCCGCTAGCCAAAAGCCAAGATCGATCCAGGTATCTGTTTTACGCTCAAGCGAGTCCTCAGCTGTGATACTCGACTCATTACCCGAGAGTAAAAACTGGATATCGGAGTCGTCGACAGAGGCATCGGCTGTCTTCGCTGATAGCTCGGACGCTATGCGATTTATCACTTCTTTATCGACTGCGGGGATGACAATTTGGTCTTCACTGTCTCTGAGGAATCCGCCCTCGGGTAATGGGATGGGCGCACCCGTCTCTGACCCCACTGTGAGAATGCTCAGCGTCGCATTGACTCGGCCCAGCGCGTCGCGTGCATCGCTCACGGAAAATTTAGGTAAACCGTCGGTTATCAGCAACACGCTACCGTTTGTAAGGCCTGCGGTCTCGAGTAGCCCTGCTGAAAGGACGAGTGCCTCGGTGGCATTGGATCCCTGTAGCGGCATGATATCGGGCGATAGCGCGCTTAATAAATTCTCAATGGTGCGGGCATCGTCCGTAAGCGGCGTTACCACGTGTGCATCGCCAGCGAATACCACCATACCTGTGACGCCCTCTGAGCGCGTATCAAGGACATCCATAATCTTCTGTCGAGCGCGTCGAACCCGACTGGGTTGCGTATCGGTTGCCCACATCGACTGACTAAGGTCTAGGACAATGACGAGCGCGTCTGACTTTTCAAAAACGGGCAATTCGGCGCGCTCAAGCGAGGGGCCTGCGGCACCGATTACCAGTATCGGAAGTGCTAGCCACCAAAGTTGACGCAGTCGGTTGCCGCGGGTGCCTTCCTCGGCGATTAGGTGCGGAAGCAGGTCACTATCAATCGCTTTAGACCAGTCACCACCCTGTGCCTGTCGGCGCCATGCGACTAGCAGCAACGGCAGAACAGCAGGCAACAGCCAAAGAAGCTCAGGGCGAATGAGGTGGATGTCTGTCATGCGGCAGCACCTCCGTCTCGCGATCTGAGACCCGTTAACAGTCCACCCGTAAGTAACACAACGCTGCCTAGGCAAAGGCCTGCTAGCATTGCCCAGTAGCTCAATGACCTGCGGGGTCGGAAGGTGCTTGCGTCCTGTTCGACCGGTTCGAGCTGGTCGATGATCCCGTATATGGCCTGGAGCTCTCTCGGGTCTCGCGCACGGAAATACTCGCCACCGGTGGCTTCCGCTATTGCGCGCAGTAGCGCCTCGTCGACCTCACCACCGCGTGCACTAGTCGTGCCGAGATTCCGGCTGATGCCGATGGTGTACACCTTCACGTTCTGCTGTGCTGCGAGCGCAGCTGCCTCCATAGGCTCAACGCTGCTCGCGGTGTCCTGCCCATCGGTAAGCAAAATAAGAACCCGTGAGGCGGCAGGCCTGTCACGCAAGCGTTTGATGGCCAAACCCAAGGCGTCGCCAATGGCTGTATCTTCTCCCGCAAAGCCCAGTTGCGCCTCACGGATAAATTGCGTCACAGTTGTTGTATCGAAGGTCAGTGGTGCTTGGACGTAGGCTTTCGAGCCAAACAAAATCAAACCCACGCGATCGCCAACGCGGCGCTCGGTAAAGTCGGAGGCAATCGCTTTTACGGCTTCAACACGAGAAATGGTGCGGTTCCCAACCTGCATATCCCGAATCTGCATACTCCCGGACAAGTCGAGGCTCAGCATAAGATCGCGACCGGTATTTGGGAGTTCGATAGGCTCGCCAACCCACTGCGGACGCGCTATGGCCGTCACAATACAGAGCCAGGCGAGAAAAAGGCCAATCACTCTGAACGTACTGACAGATGCAGCAACTTGTCCCTCACCCTGAAGCCGTTGCCAACGAGCGCTGAAGGGTGCGCGGATAGCTGCCCCCAGTGATTCTGATGCGGGGGGAAGGAGTCGCACAAGCAAGGGAAGTACGATCAGCGTGAAAGCCCAAGGCCACAAAAAATCAAGCACGGTCCACCTCGTGCTCCTTCATCCAAAGGCGTGCGTGATACCAATCTAATGTTGTTGGTGTTTCCGGATCTGCACGATGTACCTGCGACAAGATCATCAGCGCTTTATCATCAAGTTTGCTGCAGGTTTGCTGGAGGAAATTGGGCCAGTCATCACCCGATAATCCAGCCACCGCAGTGGGAGAGTAAGCCTTCAACGCTGTCGCTTTCAGCGCCCGACTGAGCATCTGAACATCCGCCGATTCCGTCTCGAGTTCGGTGAGCCACTGAACACCAGCACGTCGGTAAGCAGCACGTTGATAACGTCTGAAGGCAACGTAGAGTAGCGTGCCTGTTGCTATGGCGAGTAATGCGATAACAACCCACCAACCCGGCGCCAGTGGCAATAAACCAATGGCGTCGGGTGCCCTCAACGGCGCGAGTTGTTCTAGCAGCTGCTCGGGATTCATCGCTTTGGAAACACCCTCTGCAGTAGTTCATTAGGATTTTCGCTGGTATCGACAGGCACAAGCGGTACTTGATACCGCTTTAGGTACTCAGTCACCTCAGCTTGAGACCTCTCAAAGTCGTCCTTGTACGCGCTCCGCAAACGCTGCATCGAGGTATCCATTTTTATCTGCTTGTTGCCATCCTCGAGCGCGTACTTTCCAGACGGGGGCAGTTCTGCATCGAGCGGGTCGGTGATTTTGAAACAAACCACCTGTCTGTGACTGACGATGTCGCGGAGCGTTTTCTCTACCGATGTGTCGGAGAGAAGATCCGTAAAGTCGCTGATCAACATCAGTCGTGCACCGGGGCGCGAGAGGCTCTTGAGCTGACTTAATGCGACGGACCACGTATCGCTCTGTTCGTCGCCGGATGAAGAGGAGGGCGCAGGGGCTGACTCCATAAGACGCAGCAACCGCAAGACCGAGCGCTTTGAGCGCTGTGGCTTAATCTCAAAGAGTCCAGAATTGGTCATGGCTATACCACCGACTCGCTCACCTGCTTCGAGTCCAGCCCATGCGAGTACCGAGGCGATATGTGAGGCGAGAACGGTTTTAAAGCAGTTTTTAGAGCCAAACCACATGGGCGAGCGAAGATCGACGAGCAACACAATAGGCTGCTCACGGTCTTCCTGAAAAAGCTTGGTATGTGGGTCCCCGGAGCGCGCGGTTACGCGCCAATCGATTGAGCGCACGTCATCGCCTGGTGCGTACAGCCTCACTTCCTCAAAATCTACGCCACGCCCGCGCTGGCGAATTTTGCGGCGACCTGCCAACAGCGCAAGCGCTTTGGATTGGGCGTTAATGTTAATTGACTGCGCAATGTGACGACCCTCTACGAGTCGCTCTGCCGAGACTTTGTGTCCTTTGGGGAGAAACTCCAACATGCAGATGCGCTTAGGCTACGGGAACCAGATCCAGTAGCTTATCGATAACGCTATCGGCTGTAACACCCGCGATCTCACCGTCGTAGCTCACGACAAGTCGGTGGCGTAAGACATCATGTGCCATCGCTTTGACGTCATCGGGGCTGACAAAGTCTTTGCCCAATAACCATGCGTGCGCTCGGGCGCAGCGATCGAGGCCAATGGTTGCCCGTGGCGAGGCGCCGTATTCAATCCAGCTTGCAAGCTCTGCGTCGTAAGCCTCTGGCTGTCGTGTCGCCATGATCAGTTGCACGATGTATTCCTCGACCGCATCGGACATGTGTAGCTTCAACACCTCCTCGCGTGCAGCGAAAACCGTGGCTTCCGATACCTCCGGCTGATCAACCGACTCACCTGTGGACGCCTCGCGACGTGCTAGCTTAAGAATTTCACGCTCGGCACTTGAGTTCGGGTAATCCACTTTCACATGCATAAGAAATCGGTCGAGCTGTGCTTCAGGAAGAGGGTAGGTACCTTCCTGTTCAATAGGGTTCTGGGTCGCCATAACGAGGAATAGCTGAGGAAGCGGGTAGGTGGTGCCGCCTACGCTCACTTGACGCTCAGCCATTGCTTCTAGCAAGGCCGACTGCACTTTTGCAGGTGCGCGGTTGATCTCATCAGCGAGAATGAGATTGTGAAAGATAGGGCCTGCTTGGAACTCAAAGGTCCCCAATTGTGGCCGGAAGATATCGGTACCTGTGATATCGCCCGGCAGTAGATCGGGCGTGAACTGAACTCGGTGGAAGTCGCCTTCGACGCCTTCAGCCATCATTTTAATCGCACGGGTTTTTGCCAAACCCGGCGCACCCTCAACCAGGAGGTGGCCGTCTGCCAAAATGGCGATGAGGAGTTTTCGGACGAGATCAGCTTGCCCAATAATTTGTTGACCGAGCCAGTTTTCTAGACCGGATATTGCAGCGTGTGTCATGTGATATTTACCTACAGCGACGTCCCCAAAAAAACATGGGGTTATGCTGAGACAAACTCAAGTCTTTTAAGTTTCGCTCAGCGACTTATTTTACTCATTATCGGGTAAATTCGTCTGTCGCGTCGACAAAGATCATTTCTTTGACAAATTCCTATCTAAAAGCCATCGAATTCAGGTCGATCTCCGCATTGTTACGGTACATAAGAGCTGACTAATTTTCAGTCCCACCGTCGTCATTCGTGTAGTGCGCCCTGTTGACGTCTCAGATAATGAAGTTGTGCAGGTAACAGCAGGGGATTCCCACGAATACTTTGGCGTTGATCATGTGGCTCTCCGCTAGAAAATCGATCCAATCGAGAAATGGTATTAACTGCTTCGCTTTACAAGTAAAAACCCGTATGTTGCGTGCCTTTCGGGTGCTGCTATGCAGATATCCAACTTCCACTCAAATCTCTGAGTCCGTTTGCATGAATCGAATAGAAAAACTCAAGAACGACCTCTACAGTTTTGAAGAATTGGATACCTTAGAAAAAAACGCCATCAAGCTACGCGACCAAGAGACGCTATCACTGATTACGGCAAGTCGCGCATCCAAAAAAGCAAAAGGTGAGCAACCCAAGAGCACTGTGGACGCCAACGGTGTGCCGCTCACCAAGCGTGGTCGCAGGGATGCAAAAGCTGGGCGTCTAAAAAGTCTCTGACGCGTTTAAGCGCTCCACACACGATAGCCCTGCGCATCAACCAAAGGCTAAAAGCGAGGCGTTAAGCGAGTCGACATCAATGCAAGGGTATGCCTTGCTGTGTCGGAGAATAAAGGTGACGCGAAGGCTGAGCAATCGCTCAACGTACGCCAATCCATTGCCTCCCGAATATTACGCTGCGCGGTCACGGCTGTTGCGAGATCTTCTCTGCTTTTTACCCGCCGAGTTGGCACTACGACCTTGGGCGCCAGGGCGCTTTCCTGTGGTCTGACTATCGCCCGTTTTACGGCTTTTGCTTCGGTCAGCTCGACCATTTTGAATGGGCTCTGGCTTGATGGTGGGGTCAACGTCGTAACCTGGTAACCTCACGCGCTCAATTTTGG
>CBFHQN010000013.1:0-31040 GCA_965657765.1 Luminiphilus sp.
TTTTTGTGCCCAGTCATCCCAGTTGTAGATGTGAACGTCAGTGCCGCAAATGGCTGTCTTGTGGATTTTGATGAGAACTTCGTTTCCCGCAATCTCGGGGATAGGCACGTCCTCGAGCCATAGGCCTTCTTCGGCGTATTTTTTGACAAGAGCTTTCATAGAGTTGTTCTGGCATCGCTAAGATTTACAGAGGGTTGTATGCTCAAAATCGCGACTTGGATGACAAATGTTTGTTCATAAATTTTTCGCGGTCTTAGCCATGCTGTTTTATCGAAAAATGAGCAGGTAAAGCACCGCCAATCAACATCTGGGGAACACGATTGAAATGACAAATGATCAGGCACGAATCGATTTGGCAGCAGCCTTCAGATGGGCAGCCAGGCTCAGCCTTCATGAGGGCGTGGCAAATCATTTTTCACTCGCTATCAACGACAGCGGGACGCGGTTTCTGATGAATCCCAATCAGCGCCATTTCGCGCGTATCAAAGCGAGTGATTTAATTGAAATTGACGCGAATGACCCGGAGACCTTGGCCGGTCCCGACGCACCCGATATTACGGCATGGGTTCTGCACGGCGGTATTCATCGGCACTGCCCCCATGCTAGGTGCGTTATGCATGTGCATTCGAATTACGCAACGGTACTGGCATCGCTCGCAGACAGTAACCTTCCGCCGATCGATCAGAATGCGACGATGTTTTTCAATCGCTATGTCATTGACGATGCCTACGGTGGCCTCGCACTCGAGGGTGAGGGTAATCGTTGCGCACAGTTGCTAAGTGACCCCAAAAAGCGCGTGATGATCATGGGAAATCATGGCCTTTTGGTGATCGGTCATTCAGTGGCAGATACCTTCAATCGTCTTTATTACTTTGAGCGAGCCGCAGGTACGTACATTCAGGCGTTGCAAACCGGAAGAGAGCTCAGGGTATTAAGTGATGAGGTGGCGGAGAGAACAGCGCAACAGCTCGAGGCTTATCCTGAACAAGATGAGCGTCATTTTGCCGAGCTGAAGGCGATTTTGGACGAGGAGCAGTCCGATTACAGGCGCTGAAATACAAGCGCTTTACTTCTAAAAAGTGCGCATCTGCCTGTAGCCCAGCAATGAACTGAACCCATTATGCGATCCTTCGCACTTTAGACGCCAAAAACCCGTCTAAAATTATCCTGAAAGAACTTGGTGTGGGTCACTTCGTTGTGGTGCGCGAGGAACGCATCAAACGAGCCAAGCGGATCCTTGCCACCCTCGATGTGCGGGTAGTCGCTCGCGAACATGTAAAGATCAGGATTGGAGTGCTCGATCAACATGCCCACGTCTTCAAACGGGAATGCAGTGAAGCCCATTTGCTCAGTGATCTGCTCCGATGGCTTTCGCGACATAGCCGCCAGTTCGGGCTGTGCGCGTTTAAATGCGTGGATCGTGTTATCGAGAATATTCAGGAAGGAGGGCACCCACGACGCCCCGAGTTCAACCGCTGCACCTCGAAGCTTTCGGTGTCTTTCGAAAACGCCGCTCAACACCATGGCGCTAGTAAAGCGCTCTGCCGCATGGTGTAGAACTGAATAATCCAAGGCTCTCACGTTTTCCCCACCGTCGAACGCATCTTTGGGAAGGGGTTTCCCGTTGTTAAACCACGCGGGATCGATATGGTAGTTGCTGCCACCAATGTGAATTAAAAAAGGCACACCGCTCTCTGCCAGTCTTGCCCAAAACGGATCGAAGTCAGGATGGCCAGGCGATTTATCGCCACAGATTCTGTGGGGCACCCAGATGCCTTCAAGTCCGGATTCGAGCGCAAATTCCAATTCTTGTACAGCAAGTCGTGGGTCATCGAGCGAAATACAGGCGATGCCCATGAGTCGATCATCATCGCCGCAAAAGGCTTTCATTGCGCGAGTGTGCGCGCGGACTGCGCCGTATTTCACGTGGGTTTCAAGCGTTGGTGAAAAGGGTGCTTTTGCCGACAAGGTAGAGAAGATGATTTGCTTCTTAAAGCCGAGCATATCGAGTGCTTGTGACCGATGGCTGCCATCAAACGCGCCCAGCGCTTGAATTTCTTTGGACTCGGAGATTAGCCCGTCGCCCAGTGAGAGCAAGCGGTCTACGTGCTCATCCGAGTGACGACCACCTTGGGCGACCAGTACGGCAACTTCCTCTTCCGTAACGCTCGAAGCGGAATAGTTGGTGAGAGGAATGAGTTCTCGAATATCGGGATCTGCAAACTCACGTAGGTGCGTTGGCAATTCCATGATATGACCATCCGCATCGTAGATAACTCGGTTACCGGCATAGCTCATCGTTATGTCCTCTTATTTTTATCGGCGCATTTTTCAAAATGCACCCCTGTGGCTTTGCTGAAACTATCGTTTTTTACGTCGAGCTTCAGCAAAGCAAAATTTCGATTCGTACTGATAAACGAGTACTTACGCAGAGGGTCGCAGTAACGTGATCACAACAGTGGGCGGCCTCCGCGATCTTTTTGTACCACAACTCCAGCGGATGTTTCAGAATTTGGCATATCAGGCACCGTCTCGGAGCTTGGCGGCTGAGTGCCTCTTCTGGGAACTTCTTCTCCCGCTTCGGTTGTCTCATTCAGCGTGGTGGCCACATAAAGCATCCAAATTGGTAGCCCCGATGCCTCCTCATCTGATGTCTCAGTCGTCGGAACTGAATTCGCATCATTGGGGTCTGAGCCTGCTGCAACTTCTTCGCCATCTGATATACCGTCATTGTCGGTGTCGGCATTATTGGGATCGGTTCCGAGAGCGACTTCGTCGCCGTCATTAATACCATCACCATCCGAGTCCGCGTTATTGGGATCGGTGCCCAGTTCCGCCTCCCTGGCATCGCTTAGACCATCCCCATCGCTGTCTTCACGCGTGTCCTCGACGGTTATCGATACCGTTGCCACTGCGCTTTTGTGTGATGGGTTGGCCGTGTCCCAAACCTCATAAGTGAATGCGTCCGTGCCAATGAAACCCTCACCGGGTGTGTACTCGAACACGCTCGAGACAACAAGTGAAGGCTGCTCACTCGCCAAGGCCAAGGTGCCGTGTTCCGTTTCAGAGACTATGTTGTAGGTAAGCAGACCCGAAGGGAATTCCATGGACAAAGTGCTTTGGAAGCGTTGACCGCTTACATCCAGTTGGGCCGTGATAACGTCGTTAACACGGTTCTCAGTAACCAGCGTTTCAAGGTTGACCGATTCGGTAGTATCCATAGCCAGGGACATCGAAGCGTTTTCTACGTCCGCAACAGGCGGCGTCGTCACATCGAAATTGATGGTTCCTGAGCCTTTGAACGATGCAATATCGATTTGGTGCGATGAGTTCTCTGTGGGCGCCTCGCCCGTGCCGCTAAAGTAGTAGCTAATGCCAGACGCGCCGCCACCATCTTCGACCCCCACAGAGAGAAGTGCCGGCAGTGCCCCAAGGGAGGCGTAGTTGAGGTAGATCTCGTTACTGTTCTCTTTCATCCACAGCGAGAATGTGTAGGACGGGTCCTCAGCGCTCGAGCCTGCTTCGCTCCACTCAACAGCGTTCCACCACTCAATAACAGCCCAATTCTCGTCACCATTGGCCACCCTACCGTAATAGACATCACCTGCGACTGAGTTACTTCCGAGCACGAGGTCGGTCCAGAACGGAGCAATGATGTTGTGGGGTCTGTCACCCGACGGTAGCTTTTGTGGGCTAAATGTATCGGCGGATGTGTCTTCATCGCTGTAGTTAAAGACAACGAGACCGTTAGTACTGATGGCCAGCGTCTCAATCAATTGATCAGCGATTCGCACGTTATGACTGTCTACGGGTATTCCCCAGAAAGCGTCGTCACAGCCGCTAGCATTGACCGCTACATCGTCGCAATTTAACTGATTACTGATGGCGCTCTCAAAATCGTTCTTCAGTGACAGACCCTTAGCAAAGAAGTCGCTAGAGGTAATTGCACCTGATAGCTCGGTCAAATTGCCGCTCCAACGCACAGTGCCGGTCTCGGAGTCTCCAACTAGGGTCGTATTGGTTACATTCTTCACGCTTTGAGCGACTGAGGCTTCATCGATCGCTAAGTCTGTGGGCGCGGTAATGGTGACGTTATACGATGCGCCGACGGCGGCATCGGGTGCGCCTGCAACGTCAACCGTAATGGTGCTCGCTATGCCCGGTGTAATTTCGCCAGAAATATTCAAAACTTGTGGGTTCACCTGCTCCTGGACAAGGATTGAAATGGGCACCGATGCGTTTGAAATCGTTTGCGAGTCGTCTCGCACGATCAAGCGGCCGGTGAGCCAACCCTCCGCAGCATTCGCCACATTTAGAGTCACGGGGATTTCAAAGGATGATCCTGGTATGACATCTAACGACGAAGCCAGTGTGACCGTGGCATTACTATCGCTCAACGAGAGACTCATCAAGAGCGTGAGCGCCGTATCACCTGTGTATTTACCTGTGATTTGGTAGTCGCAGGAGGAGAAGCACTCTTTAGACAGTGACACCGTGTCAAAAAGGAGCTCCGCCCCGAGTGCACTCTCCAGATCCATGGCGCCTGCCCCGGAGGCGAAAACGTTAGCTACACTACCCGAGCTTGCGATCGCTGCGGTTGGATTAGCCGAGTTCATCAATGCTGATTTCACCTCTTTTGCATTGAGGTCTGGTTTGTTTTGCAAGACGACAGCGGCAGCGCCCGCAACGTGTGGGCTCGACATAGATGTCCCAGACAACGCGACATAAGAAGCACTGGTTGAGCCGATTGCGGCGGATACGATGGGGCTACCGGGGGCTGCGAGATCAGGCTTTAAGATGGCCGACTCAAAATTTGGACCGCGTGAACTGAAGATTGAAATGGCGCCTTCAGGCAGCGCGGAATTCTGAAACGCGCCGATCGTAATGTCGTCGCCTGCCGAAAGGCTGTTTAGCAACTCGATGCCTTGATCTTGAGTGATCATTACCGACGGAAAGGTGAGGTCGGTCAGGCCACCCATTGTGATCGCATCACCCGGAACGTTATTGATGATGATCATGCCCAGCGCGCCCGCACCTTTCATATTGGCGGCCTTGATATAGAAGTAGCAAGGCTCTGCAGCAGATGTCTCGCCGCCGCGATACGCGATACCGATGCCGCCATTAAAACTGCCCGCGTCAAAGGGAGCGCAAGCGTCGCTGTTGCCGGTATTGATGCTTTCGGCGGTGATAGCGGTCGCAGTTAAATCCGTGGTGTGGACTACATCACCGCCCGGCACGGCAGGAACTGTGAGATCGTTGAGCGTCACAAGGCTGAGGTTAAGCGACGCGCTTTGCGTATTTGTCGACGCAATGGCTAGCCCTGGTTCGGCGCAGGCGGGGCAACCGACGGTAGATGCATTAGGGCCGGCATTCCCTGCCGATGTGACAAGTACCACACCGGCGGCTTCGATGCGCCCGAACACATCAGTGTAAAGTTGATAGTCAAAGGAAGAAGCAGTGCCGCCCCACGAGTTATTGATAACGTCAGCACCGTCTGAAACAGCGTCATTTAACGCTTGAATAAGACCGCTAGTGGAGCCGCTAGCGGAACCAGAGCCATCCGCCCATAGCGCTTTATAGGCCATCAGATAAGCACCGGGTGCAACACCAGAAAGCTCTGTTCCCTGAGAATCGGTGACACGATTGCCAACCGCGGTGCCGGCAACGTGAACACCGTGTCCGTCGACGTCGTAAGGGGTGTCCACCTCTGATTCGTCGATATCTGGCGGCGTGTAGTGCCTAGCTACAATTAATTTACCATTACAAAAAGTGGCGTCGACAGTTGCGCAGTAGTCATCCTCGGGTCGCTCGGCTGGCGCCTCGAAATTGGTGCCATCGAACATGGGATGTTCGGGCACGATGCCGGAGTCAATGATGGCAACGCGCATCCCTGCACCTGCGGTGTCCCGGCCACCCACCAAAGCCCATGCTTCGGGGGCTTTAATGAGTGGCAGCGATGCGTTCATGTGGGCACGGACAATCGAATCGCGGACCACATATTTCACGCCGGGCATGTTGCTCAGAATCTCGCGTGCGGTTGGAGCATTGCTTCGTACGACTAGGCCGTTTAGAACCATGTCGTAACGCAGGTCGATTTTTGCGTCTGGCAAGTCACTTTGAAGGTTTGATGCAAAGGCGTTTTGTTGTGCCTCTATGAGTTGCGCTTGGGCTGCGCGCGCGGCTAATTTTGCCGTTTGATCCGAGAGAGTTTCTTCGCGATTGCGAGATGCAAGCCTATCCTCTAGAGAAATAAGAGGCGCTTCATCCAGCACCACAATGAAGCTTTTGAGATTAAAAGGGCTCGCGGATTTGTCGGCAGTATCTTGAACAATGACATTACCCAATGGCGGCTGGGCTTGTGAACTCGCTGAACTTGCTTGAGTTGCAGTTGCAAGTGTAATGCCGACGAGTGTCGCCAATGCGTAGAGGATTCGCTGCTCTTTCACTGTTTGTTCAACCGATCGCTATGTTCGAATAGTCAGTCTATCGGTCTAGTATCAAAACTGCGATTTTGACGCGAAAAAAATGTTTACAACTTCACATCTATTGACACAAATAGCGTCACACTCAAGTTATGTAAACAGTGCTTCACCGTTTACGAGCGCTCAGGCTTTACTTGGATAATGTTCTCCGTGGTTCGATAAGGAGGGGAAATATGCTCGTTTATCCAAGCTTCCGAGTCTGTTCGGGGGAGTTCGTGACTCGGAGATCCTTTGCAGCTGATTCGATACATCAATCGCGCATCGTCTGGTGAGTTAATAAGGCTTTTTGCTGGAGGTGCATTATGAACGGTAGAGAAATTACTCCATATTGTTACGTCTCCGGGTTGATGCGGATGATCATAGCGGTACTTCGGATCGAGAATGTGCGTTTCAAGCTGATCTAAAAAGTGACGAGACTCTTCGAGTGTCATGCCCTCCACTTGAGCAGGTGCGATATTGCTCCCCCTCGATGCCCAAATAGGGCTGTGGAGTGATTTTTTCTGCGTACGTGGATTCGCGTAGACGAGCGGAACCAACCAACCCGGGTCGGTCATTCGAACTCGGCGACGTAGTACAACGTTTTCAAGCTTCGATTGCTCGCTGGCGGGTAAATCAGAAAATGCAGCAGCGGTATCAGCGAAGGCGGTTTCTCCATTGAGCGGCAGCTTCTCTCTTCTTTGCATCAACTCCGGCGATGAGTCAGGGTGGTAGAACCCGGCCTCACGCTTGATATTTGGCACCCAGGTTTTCAACGGACCGCTGCGCGTCTTTGGCGCTGATTGGACGTAAAACATACTGGTGGAGAGCGGTATGGGTTCAAACTCAATGTCTGTATGCCAATGCAAACCACCAACGAGTTGTTCCTCGCAGTGCTCACCGCTCCCGGGGAGATTCGTAACGATATATACGGCGGGGCTATTTGCTCCTTTCGCACAGGTAATTTGATTCGGAAACGCAGCATTGCACCGGCTGCTGGCTTTTTGATCTTCGGGTAGCAGTCTCAGTGCTGCACCTTGTGTGTGGTACTCGGCGTAATTGGCGAAGTTCTTGGGGTGCGGGATCGGCGCTCCAAAGTGATTGGCAAGTCGCTCCAAGCTAGTGACCTGAAAACCATGCTGATCTTGTGCAGGAAAACTAATGACCTGATATTCATCGAATAGGTCAATCAATAACGCGGCTTGCTCGGGCGATAGTTGCTGACTTAAGTCCACGCCGTGGATGCGTCTTCCCATGCGATCAGCGGTCAGTAGCGGGGTCATGCTTACCTGCGAACCAAAAGCATTTGACAGCTTAAGCTCAAATTTTGTGTCACGGGTCTTTGTCATTACGGAGTATCCGGAGGTCTTATTAAATGGCGTCTTATTTCAGTGCGGCGTTGTCATTGCCCTCGGTGGGCGTATGACAATATCGGCGACATTCACGTTAATGGGCTGAGAAACTACATATATGACTGCGTTCGCAATGTCGTCGGCGCTGCAAAGATTTTTCTTCATGTTTTTCGCAAACTCGTCCAGTGTCTCGGCCGAGTAGTGCTCGCCACGTTTAGGTGTCAGTTCTGTGCCGGACATTTCGATCATCTTTTCCACGAAAGGTGCCGGAAAGTTGCGCGCAAAATTGGTTGCGGTAGCGCCGGGAAGGATATTAGTGACTCGTATATCGTCCTCCTCGAGCTCATCGCGCAAGCTAGCGGAGATAACATTGACCGCATGCTTTGTTGCACCATAGACACCTGAGTTTCTGCGCTGCGCAGATACAGAGGAAATGTTGATGATATGGCCTTCAGCTCCACATTCCCTCATTGCCATCACCGCCGCCTGACACCCGACAAGTAACGCGAGAACATTGGTCTCTAACATCGCCCGCCACTCCTCCGGCTTTCCATCCAAGATAGTGGATGGGAACTCGAGACCGGCGTTATTGACCATGATGTCTAAGCGACCAGTTTGCTTAACCGCGGTGACAACTAGTTGTTCAACCTGCAGCGGATCACGGACATCGGCGGTCATAACGGAGGCGCTTCCGCCTTGCTGTTCAATGGCGCGCTTTGTCTCCTCCATAGGCTCTGCAGTTCTGCCTGCCAGAAATACATGGGCACCAACCATCGCAAGTCGTTTAGCGATGGCGAGTCCTATGCCACTAGACGCGCCTGTGATAATGGCTGTTTGGCCATTTAAAATCTTTTTGTCGTTTGTCATTGCGCGACCCTCTTTTTAACAAATTGACAAATTATGCTAAAAATGTCAAAAAATGTTTGAGTCGACTACTTCTCAGTTTTTGGACAGAATCCTGAAATGCCTACCGTAAATAAACGCGAATCCATCATTAGAGCGGCCCATGTTCAGTTTCGTCTGTACGGTTATCGAAAGACCTCTATGGAAGATATTGCAGGTGAGTTAGGTATATCGCGTGCGTCTCTGTATTCGTACTTTAAAAATAAAGATGAGATCTTCAGATCCGTCTCCATTTGGCTGCATGAACTTGCGATGGCTGACGCTGAGCAATGTTTAATGGAGAGTTGGGATAGGAAAAACGTATCGTCAAAAATTGTCCAGGCCCTGCTAGCAAGGCACCTGTCTTTCCATGAAGAGCAATTCCACTCGGTCCACGCCGAAGAGTTACAGGACGAATACAGCCGACTGTGTGGAGACGTGGTCGTTGAGTCAAATGCAAAGTTTCAGCGACTTCTGGCGGATGGCTTGGATGTCGCAGTCGCCGAAAGTCTGATTTACGTCGACCTAGACGATGTAAAGACGGCTGAGGTTGCGGAGGTATTGAACTTAGCCACGGCAGGGCTAAAGCGAGGCGCTGTCAGGCCCGGTTTATTTGAAGCGCGGGTCACTCGCATGGTGAACATTTTTGTGGCGGGCTTATCTCACGCTTGATTTGATAGCTGCTGCTTAATTTCAGCCTGCGCTTCCTTGTCCAGGGGATATCGATGCAAAGGTAGGTAGGTGATCGCAAGGGCTGCCGCCGGCGCGAAGCAAAAAATAACTAGCAACCCATGGATAGCCTCGGGCGAATTTACTGAGCCGGGTGCAAATTTAAAGAGCTTGTCGGCGAGGGTCAGTGTGAGACCAACCGCTGATGCCCCACCAAGCTTGTTAATGGTGGCAAGCAGAGCGAAATACATTCCTGCACGTTTTTGACCCGTTTTCGATTCATCGATCTCAGTAAGATCAGCCATCATCGAGTGTAATAAAGTGGGTCCTGCGCCAAACGCCAGTCCCGCCATGAAGGTATAGCTCCAGAAAAGCGCAACATTCCCCGGATCAGTTACAAAAAACATGCCTGCTTGCAGCAACATGGTGTAACCAATCGCGATTTTGATAGCACCTATTTTTCCCATGCGATAAGCCAGCTTCAGCCAGGCGGGCATCGCAAGAAAGCCAGCAAAAAAATAAAGAAGCAGCGCGAGGCTAGCGTGGTCTTTTAGTTCGAAGGCGTAGGTTGCGAAGAATATATAGAGCGCCGCTGTCGATGACATGGCAAAGGCTGTAGTGAAGTCGGCGAATAACAGCCGCCATAGCGTTGGATTCGCGCGGACAAGGTCGAGCGCGTCCTGAAAACCGATGGTCTCGGTACGTGCCGACTTCTTATCGGGAACTGCCATAAGCGTCGGGATTACAGTGAGCGGAAATAAAACGACGCAAAATATCCCCATCGCCGCCACTTTTTCGGTAATGCTGGTCTTGCCCGATAGGTCGAGGGCGGCAGGAATAGCCAGTACCAGGCCCATGCCCAAAATGATAAAAATTTCTCTCCACCCGAATATCGTGGACCGCTCGTCATAGTCTCCGGCCAGCACACTACCCCAGGAGTTGTGGGAGATGCTTAACATGGTGTAACCGACGTAGAGCACTAACAGCCAGCCTCCAAGATACAGTGCGCTTACGTCTGAGGGATTCGGAAGAAAAACTTTGTAGACCGCCAACATGAGTAAAGGTATTGCTAGCGCGACCCAATGTTTGTATTGCCCCCAGCGACTTCCGTATCGGTCGATGACAACGCCCATAATCGGGTCGGTTATCAAATCCCATACGCGTGCCAATGTGAATATGAGTCCAACGGTTGCAAGGCTTAAGCCCAAGCTGCCGCTATACAAAGGGGGCATATAAATGGCAATGGGCATTGCCATGGCGCCTATGGGCAGTGCAACCATTGAGTAGCTCGCAAGCACTCTCTTACTGATTTGGCTCGTCATGATGACTACAGCCTTAGCGTTATTTTAGGTTTGAAAATGACGTGGTCATGATAGGTTGTCAATGTCATATCCATTGGGTCATCGCGACTCATCGAGAGTTGGGATTAAAGCGCAGCCCTTGTTTTGCGTCTCAAGAGCCCTAGGCTCAAACAGCTATAGATTGCCTTAGGGAGACCACTCGAGTTCAAACGATCTTTCGTCTTCAAACGCTATTAAAACGACTAGGACTATTAGGGCTAGGTGAATTCCGAAATAGGTCAATAGAAACGGAAGGTCGGTGTTGGCTGCTCCGAACTCTATCAATCGACTGGTGCCTGACACCACAAAGTAAGTGATAAGCGCGCCGGCACTTAAGCCTGCGGTGTAGAGGCGCTGGCGAAGCAGCAGAAGCGCATGAAGTACCGCCAGCATGACAAAGCCTAACAAAAATCTAACTTTATGCAGCTGATAGTCTTCTGGTATCGAGCTCCAGCCAAATGCCAAATGGCTGTCTAACCCGCCCAGAAAATAGATAATTAAATAGGCGGCAGTGATCCCAGAGATCGCGAAAAAGTAAATTTTAAATTGCAGGGTCTTAGTGGAAAGTGCTTCTTGATAAGTGCTCAACGTCAATTCGGTGGGCGCTCGAAGGAGAGCCTCGTATTCCGCTTGTGTGATGACATGCTTAATCTCTTCATCGTTGGAGTCTGTCATCAGGCTTTACTCCTCTGCGCTTCAACGGCCATGTAGGTAAGGGCCAGAATGAAAAGTGGTCTTGTGAACTGAATGATTTTTGCGAGTGTTAACTCCGGGACAAAAAATGCGTTGTCCAGAGCGAGGATGTCTTCCAAAAACATCACCCAAGCGAGCAGAGCGGAAATCGTAACCATTGTATGCACTTGTCTTTTGGTCACCCTCAAAAAGACGTATAGGCTAGCCAGGCAAACAATAAAGCCGGCACGGTAGTCGACCAGGGAGCGCGCAAGGTAAACAGCATCCTGACTGTCAGAGGGAATGCCGCCAATGGCATTCATTTGCATGGCAAAAGCTGCGTAGTACCCCAGAAAAATAAAGACGATCGCTTCGCACAGTTTGTACATATTTTTATCGCTATCAGCTTATACCCCTAACTTGCCACAAGCCGGATCAACTGAGAAGTATCCCAGCAGGGTGGGCACTTTATGATGCTTAGGACGGCTATATCTGATTCAGGCGTTTTTATGCCGGGAGCTTGATGATGGTGCCCAGGGACGGAAAGATTTGAGCAGTGATGCCTGCGCTGCTCTCACCCCGATGGGGCGCCATCGCTTAGCTCGGGCGTCTAAAATGCTCTTGAGGTCGCATTTTGTCGAACCGCTATCGCTGGTTCTCATCGAATCGCTAGCCCCATTACCAAAAAGCCCCGCAAATGCGAGGCTCTCGATGATGGTGCCCAGGGACGGAATCGAACCGCCGACACGGGGATTTTCAATCCCCTGCTCTACCAACTGAGCTACCTGGGCAAATCTGAAGAAAGTACTTCGGAAAGGCCGCGTATTAAACCGTCGAGATCTTAAGCCGTCAAGTAAACTAAGCCATTACTGGCTGATTATCCGAGTCGGTCGCTGCCTCACCATCCTTGGCGTCCTTGGTCATGTCTCGATTGGAAGCGAGAACCGCGTAAACCGCAGGTAAAATCACTAAGGTAAACAACGTTCCGATGAGCATGCCAAACACCAAGACAGCGCCAATGCTGTTTCTTGCCTCCGCGCCTGCGCCCGTTACAAGCACCAAGGGGAAGTGGCCGAGTACTGTTGCACCTGTTGTCATAAGAACGGGGCGAAGTCGTGCAATGGCACCGTTCTTAATCGCCGCCAACTTTTCAACGCCGGCAATGCGCTCTTGGTTAGCGAAGTCGACAATCAAAATGGCGTTCTTGGTCACCAGCCCTACCAGGGTGACAAGACCTACCTGCGAGAAAATATTGATGGTGCTGAAGTTAAGGAAGGTAATCGTCAACGCCGCGAACAACGCAAGTGGAATTGACCCAAGAAGGATAATCAGCGGATCTCTAAAACTGTTGAATTGGACGGCGAGGACTAGGAAGACAAGCACCGTTGCAATTAAGAGGACGCCGGCCATTGTGTTGCCCTCGCTACGAAGCTCGCGCGACTCGCCAAGATAGTCCAGAACATACCCGTCTGGCAGCGTGCGTTCCGCAATATCCTCAATAAGGCTCAAGCCTTGGTCCTTGGTGGTTCCCGGGAGTATAGCGCCGTAGATTTTGAAGCCGTCCTTCTGCTGGAACCGAGTCAGCGCGCGAGGCTGGGTCGAGCGTGTTAGTGTCACCAGAGAACCAAAGGGGACCAGCTCTCCATTCGGAATTCGAACCGGAATGTCGAGTAGCGCTGAGGGCGAGCTGCGCTGCTCGTCTTCCAGCATGGGGATGACGCGATATGCTCTTCCACGCTCATCAAAGCGTGTCACATAGGCAGGCGACACCATGAGACTCATTTGCGCCGAGAGGTCGCCAAGGCTCATCCCAAGGTCTGCCAACCGCTCTTTGTCGATTTCGAACTCTGCTTCAACTCGATCGATTTTGATGTCTGTTTCGACGAATAAAAAACTGCCCGATGACTGTGCTTCGTCAACCATGGCGCGCGCCACTTCGAGCATATTCTCGTTGGTATCGGATGAGGTGATCACGACTTCTACGTCGAACCTTCCTGCTGACGGCAACGAGGCTTCCTCGAACGGAATTGCGGAGACAATGGGAGAGTTTTTGATGCTCTGATAGATCTCAAAAACCATGTCGGTAACTCTGCGGTCACGCTCTTCAGGTGGCACAAACTCCTGTCCGCCAAAGCCACCATTGGGCTGCACGATTTGCCACATATAGGAGGGCTCGGGTTTATCTTCCAATGTGGAAACAACTTGATAAAAGCCTTCGTAAGTCTCTTGCAGCGACGACTCCGGGGCGGACTCGAACACGAGCCCTAGACTGCTTTGGTCTTCAACGGGAGAGAGTTCTTTCAGCGAAAAGAGATAGAGTGGTGCCGACAGCAAGGAGAAGAAAATACCCGCAGCAATCAACTGATACCGCCACTTGAGAGAGAAATCGACAACATGAGCATATGCGTCAGCTGTGGCGTCAAAACGCTGGTTAACCCAGTGCGTAGTCCGTGATTCATGGCCCTTATCGGGACAGACCCATGCGCTCAGAACAGGAGAGAGCGTCATTGCCACGAAACCTGAAATCAAGACTGCTACTGCGAGAGCGAAGGCAAATTCTCGAAAGAGAACACCAGAGAGACCGGATAGAAATCCGATCGGTGCGTATACCACAGCCAAGGTTGCGGTCATGGCGACGATGGGGCCAAGTAATCGACGAGAGCTGGTCAATGCTGCTTGGTAGCGACTCATACCAGCCCGTAGGTTCCTCGCAACGTTCTCCACCACCACAATGGCATCATCGACAACCAAGCCGACCGACAACACGATGGCGAGTACAGTCAAAAGGTTGAACGAAAAGCCAATGACAGACATGGCGGCAACGGCGCCGAGCAGCGAGATAGGGATGGTCATGAGTGGTACTAAGGCGGTCCTAAACGAGCCCATCAGTGCCACGACAACGAAACCCACAAGTAGGATGGTTTCACCGAGAGTCGTCACGATCTCACGTAAAGAGTCGCGCATGTAATT
This sequence comes from Luminiphilus sp., assembly GCA_965657765.1. Classification (GTDB taxonomy): domain Bacteria; phylum Pseudomonadota; class Gammaproteobacteria; order Pseudomonadales; family Halieaceae; genus Luminiphilus. Next base: position 14,344 of record CBFHQN010000013.1, read on the forward strand.
GGAAATATCGAAGGCCATAATCACTTCAAGATCGTCAGGCAATACCTTGTTGATATCGTCGATACGGTCGTAGAGCGCATCGGCAACGGCGATCTCGCTTGCCCCGGGGGCTGCGTAAATCGGTAAGAACACAACAAGATCTTGCGCATAGCGACTACGCATCTGCTTTTCTTCAATACCGATTTCGATTCGGGCAACGTCACCGAGACGAATTTCCGCACCGTCTTCAGCACGTATGATCATGGATCGGAAGTCGTCCGCTGTGCGTGCAGTGGCGTCGGTCTTCAAGGTAATCCGCTGGGTGGCGCTCTCGCTTGCACCCAATGCGCCAATGACGTTGTTCCCTTGCAAAGTATCGCGGACATCGTGAGCAGTTACACCCAAAGCGGCCATTTTCCATGCGTTGAGCCAGATGCGCATTGCAGGTTTTACGCCGCTGTTGTCAACGCGCTGAACGTTTGGCACTGAGGTGAGCTGCGGCACAATATCGCGCTGGACAATGTCAGTAACCTCACCGATGGAACGCGTTTCGGGAACGCTGACCGCGAGATAAAAACTAGCGTAAGGACTGTCCGCACGACTTACCTCAATAAACGGATCTTCAGCACCGTCGGGGAGCTCCAGACGAATCTGACTGAGGCCTGATGACAACTCGGCGAGTGCATCCGTACTGTCTTCGTTGAGCTGCATCCAGGCGGTAACAATACTCTCGCCCGAAGTGGTAACTGACTCGACGTAGTCAACACCGGGAATGGCATTGGCTACTCGCTCGATCGGTTCCGTAACAAAGCCCTGGACCGACTCGGCGGTCGCCCCTGGGTAGGGTGTAATAATTTGGATCGATGAGCTTTGAATCACCGGAAACTGCAAAACGGGGATATCCACCGCAGACCTGATGCCCGCGAGTAAGAGAAGCAACGACACCACAATCGCTATTACGGGGCGTTTTACAAAAATATCATTCCAGCGGGGCTTGTCTTGGAGCTCGACCATATTACTTCGCCCCAGTGTAAAGACGCGCTAGGACGCCATCGGAGAGCTTGAACGCCCCCGTCGTGGCAAATAGGGCTGTTTCATCTAAATCCGCGGTGAAAAGAGCAAAGCCTGCACTTTCGTCAACCAAAGTGACGCGCGTTGGGACCGCTCGGAAAGGTTGCTGTGCACCTGCTTCAGCGTCGGCCAGTTCGAAAATATAAGTGCCTTTCGTATCCCAGCGGATGCTGGCCGGCGGTAATTCATAAACAACGGATGAGGCGCCACTCGCAACTTCAATTTGCAGCAGTTCTCCGTGCTTTAAACGATCGCTTCGTGTCATCGCGCGGACATCAAAAGTGCGTGTATTGGCATCGATAGTGTCTGAGACAACAATAATCGTTGCAGTGCCCAGCAGAGTGTTATCTAGGTCAAAAATACTTACGGTGTCGCCGACACTTAAGCGCGCTAAGCCTTGAGGCACCTTGAAGTCGATCCAGCGCTCGGTACCAAGGCCAGTGAAATCGGCAATGACTTCGCCACTATTGATCATGTCGCCGACAACATGGGTGTAGATGCCCATGCGGCCATCAAAGGGCGCTCTCAGTGTTAATCGCGTCAGCTGGGCATCGATAGCACGGATTTGCGCATTCAATGCATTTAATCGCGCCTGCTGCACATCGATATCGTCTTGAGCAATCAGAGACTGAGCTTGAAGCTTTCGGCTCCTACCCAGTTGGGTGATAGTCAGATCACGCTCCGCTTTTAGCGCCTCCTGTTGCGCAGTTAGGTCGGCTGAAAACAGCTCAAGCAGCGGTTGTCCTCTCTTAACAATGGCGCCTGATTGATGAGGAAGTGCAACAATCCGACCACCTACCTCGGGGCTAATTTCAACAAATTCAGGTCTTCGGACTGTGCCGCCCAAACGGCGGACCGGTGTATGCGACGCTGTACTGACCTGCTGCGCATTGACGACTTCATAGGGCTCAGGGAACGAAGCACCAAACGCGATGGCCGCCGTAATTTGCTGGTACTTCACTGCGGCCAGTGCTCCAGTTACCAAAAAGCAGCTGACTAGGGTGATAAGCCAGGGCAAAACTCTGCGCATTTATATATCTCTCGTTGAGTGGTCGTTTAATTTGACTGTGAAGGAGGTACGTAACCTTCGGCGTGATCGTGCTCGCCACCGCTTAAAAAAAGCTCCATCTGCTCGGACAAATATTTGCGCGCCTCGGGATCCATCATATTGAGGTGCTTCTCGTTGATGAGCATTGTCTGCAGCGCTTGCCAATCACCCCACGCTTTTTTTGAAACCGATTCGAAAATGGCCTGACCTTTTGAGCCGGGGAGTGGTGGCCTATCGAGACCCTCGAGTTCTTCGTTGTAGCGGCGACATTGCACGGTTCGCATGACAGCATTCCTTAGCCAGATTTCTCTTTGTAGAAGCCACTCATCGAAGTCAGAGGACGGAAGTCATACTTCAAGTGACTGCAATATTTTGACCACTGGTGCCGGTAGGCCCAGCGTCAGAGCGCGCGCTATTGTAAACCAGCCATGACCTTCGCTGTCAGCTATTCTTGACACATTGTTCTGGACAACACACATCACCGGGGTGATTTCGAGGCGAAAATGGCTAAACGTGTGACTGACAGAGGGAAGGGTTGTCGGCGTTTGGATGGCGGCCAAGCCCTGCTTATCGAGCCATGAAGTGACCGAGATGGCATCAGTAATTTCCGATACTCCCTTAGCGCCAGTCGCCTTATTCGCGGGATTAAAGGTTGGGTTATCTGGGGGATTATTTGGGGGATTGTCTAGAAAGTCATCGAGATTGCTTGCCTCGGGAAATGACCAAAGACCACCCCAGATTCCACTCGGTGGTCGCCTCTCGAGTAATACCTGCCCTTGAGAGTCAACGCATATAGTGAAATACGTCTGCCGGGTGGGAGTCTTTTTCTTTGGTTTCTTTCCTGGATAGGCGGCCTGGGTACCCGAGATTCTTGCTTGGCAGTCTTCCATCATTGGGCAGAACAAGCACTCAGGTTTAGATTTGGTACAGAGCGTCGCACCTAGATCCATGATGCCTTGCGTGTAGTCAGCGGTTCGCTGTCGCGGCGTCACCGCTTCAGAGGCCCTCCAAAGCGCTGCGAGCACATCGCTGCGCCCGGGCCACCCTTCGATGGCGTGGTAACGCGCCAGCACACGCTTCACGTTGCCGTCCAAGATCGGCGCCCAGCCGCCATGTCCCAGGGTAAGAATTGCGCCCGCGGTTGATCGACCAATACCGGGTAGTGACTCCAAACCCTCGGCCGAGTCTGGAAACTCTCCATCGTACTCTTCAGCTACGATGCAGGCGGTTTTATGCAAGTTCCGCGCGCGAGCGTAATAGCCGAGCCCAGTCCAGAGGCTCAGGACATCATCAATCGGTGCTTGCGCGAGGTCCGCTACTTTGGGGAACCTCGCCATGAAGCGCTCGTAATAAGGAATTACTGTTGCCACCTGCGTCTGCTGCAACATGATCTCTGAAACCCACACGCGATAGGGCGTGCGATCTTGCTGCCAGGGCAAGGTTTTGCGTCCATGCTTGTCAAACCATGCGAGGAGCCGCTCGGAAAAGGGAGGGAGATCGGTCATAAGATGAGCTGGCCGGCGCTTTGCTATACAATTCGCCGCCTAGTGTAGCGCCTCTCTGGTGCAGTCGACTCAAGTTTAGGAAATACAGATGGACAACGCGCAAACGACAGCTCGTTCAGCAACGGTATCTCGTGACACATTGGAGACCCAGATCACTGTCTCGGTCTGCCTCGATGGTACCGGCAAGGCAGAGTTTGATACTGGCTTACCCTTCCTTGAGCACATGCTGGATCAGATCGCGCGACACGGCATGGTCGACCTAAACATTAAAGCAAACGGTGACTTGCATATCGATGCACACCACACCGTTGAGGACATTGGCATCACCTTAGGACAAGCGCTTGCGCAGGCCGTTGGCGATCGCCGGGGCATTTTGCGCTACGGACACGCATATGTACCGCTCGACGAGGCTTTGTCACGTGTTGTCATCGACTTCTCCGGCCGTCCAAGCTTGCACTACAACGTGCCGTTTACTCGCGCTTCGGTGGGTGACTTTGATGTAGACCTGTTCTCGGAATTCTTCCACGGATTGGTCAATCATGCTCAGCTCACTTTGCACATCGATAATCTCAAAGGTGAGAACAGCCATCACCAGGCCGAGACTGTATTCAAAGCATTTGGCCGGGCATTAAGAATGGCCGTATCTGCAGATGAGCGTGCACCCTCAGCAATGCCATCGACCAAAGGCGTTTTGTAAGTCGATGTCAAAAACAGTTGCCGTTATCGATTACGGCATGGGAAACCTTCACTCGGTTGAGAGTGCACTGCGTAAAGCCGGTGCCGATAGTGTTTCAGTAACGGATAGGCCAGATGCCATTCTGAAAGCCGATCGTGTCGTTTTCCCCGGCGTGGGTGCTATTCGTGATTGTATTGGGGAGTTCAAGCGGCTGGGTTGCGATGAAACCTTAAAGACCGTGATTGAGGCAGGGACCCCAGTGCTCGGCATATGCGTTGGTATGCAATCACTGATGACGCGCTCCGAGGAGAACGGTGGCGTTGCCTGTCTTGATTGGTTGCAAGGCCCTGTCACACGATTTCCTCAGGATCATCGAGACGCTTCGGGCGCCAAGTTGAAAGTGCCTCACATGGGGTGGAATCGGGTCAGACAGACATCGGCTCATCCAATGTGGAACGGAATTGAGGACGACGCGTATTTCTATTTTGTCCATAGCTTTTATGTGCCCGCGGATCAATGTGATTCGGAAGTGGGCGCCTTTGAATACGGCTTGCAGGGAGCTGCTGCAGTTGCTCAAGGGAATGTCTTTGCGACGCAATTTCATCCCGAAAAAAGTCACGATAATGGCGTAAAGCTGTTATCAAATTTCCTCGATTGGGACGGGACATGTTAGTTATTCCAGCAATAGATCTTAAAGACGGGCAATGCGTTCGCTTGCGCCAAGGCGACATGGACGACAGCACGGTCTTTTCCGACGATCCTGTTGCAACGGCTGAGCAATGGGCTAAGGCGAGCGCTCGCAGACTTCATATGGTAGACCTTAACGGCGCCTTTGCCGGTACGCCCAAAAACGCAGCTGCTGTGAAGGCGATCACTCAAGCCTTGCCCGACCTCCCTGTTCAGATCGGCGGTGGTATTAGGGACTGCAATACCATCGAGAGCTATTTAAACGCTGGCGTTAGCTACGTCATCATTGGTACAGCCGCGGTAAAGAATCCCGAGTTTGTGCGTGAGGCCTGCGAACGGTTCCCGGGCCACATCATTGTCGGTATTGATGCGAAAGCCGGTTTCGTTGCCACGGACGGTTGGGCTGAGACCAGTACCGTTCAGGCGGTAGATTTGGCGCGTGATTTTCGTGACGCGGGCGTAGAGGCGATTGTCTACACAGACATCGAGCGCGACGGCATGATGCAGGGCGTCAATATCGCCGCCACTGTTAATCTCGCGGTTGAAGGTGGCCTTCCTGTCATCGCCTCAGGCGGCGTAACAAACATCGACGATATTCGCGGCTTAGCTGAGGTCGCACACAATGGCATCGTAGGTGCGATTACAGGACGGGCCATTTACGAGGGTACGCTTGATGTCGCCGAAGCTCAGGCGCTTTCAGATCGGATGACACGCGGATAATGGCGCTCGCGAAGCGAATCATTCCCTGCCTGGATGTTGACCAAGGACGCGTGGTTAAGGGCGTCAATTTCGTCGGCATTCGTGACGCAGGTGACCCCGTTGAGATCGCGCGACGCTACAACGACGCCGGTGCCGACGAAATCACCTTTCTAGATATAACGGCAAGCCACGAGCAGCGAGATACCACCTATCGCACTGTCGAGCAGATAGCTTCCGAGGTGTTTATCCCCCTCACCGTTGGCGGTGGGGTGCGCGCTGTCAGTGATATTCGAACCTTGCTCAATGCAGGGGCCGACAAGGTCAGCATAAACACCGCAGCCATCTTTAATCCTGAGCTTGTGAAGGAAGCCGCCGATCGATTTGGCTCGCAGTGCATCGTTGTGGCCATGGATGTGAAAGACCTCGGTGATGGCTCGGGACGCTACGAGCTATTTACCCACGGAGGTAGGAAGGAGACGGGTCTCGAAGCGGTATCATGGGCTGAGAAAATGGCTGACTTTGGCGCTGGAGAGATTTTACTCACCAGTATGGATCGCGACGGAACTAAGGACGGCTACGACCTCGGAATTACCCGTGCTATCTCAGATGCGGTTGATATTCCTGTCATTGCTTCAGGCGGAGTGGGAAATCTTGACCACCTCGTTGATGGTTTCACCGAGGGCGGTGCCGACGCGGTCCTTGCTGCCAGCATCTTTCATTTCGGTACTTATACAGTCGGTGAGGCCAAAGAGCACCTGGCAAAAGCCGGCATTCACGTAAGGCGTTAGTCGCCCGAGCCGGAGTAAGACCGACAGGCTTACTCGGGACTTCCCAACTGCTTGCTATTCTCAGCCGTGTCAGCTGACTTCGCCTGTTTTGGCATCGCCCCCTGCAAGCGTTTCGCATCGATGCTTTTGTAGATGTTGATGCCTTTCAGCAGCGTGAAAGCCTCGTAAAGTTGATTGTCGTCTTCTCTCAGGCTCGCCATTTCCTCGGTCTCAGACGCTTGAGTTTCCGCTGAATTTTTCAGGCTACGGTTTAAATCAGCCTCACGGAGCCGACGCCCTTGTTCGAGATTGGTAAGCTTTGCTCGTTCCACAACGACGTCGGGCACAATGCCATCTGCCTGAATCGACCGCCCGTTAGGGGTGTAGTAGAGCGACGTGGTCAATTTGAGGGCCTTTGTTTCGGAGACAGGCAACACAGTTTGGACAGAGCCCTTGCCAAAACTACGTGTGCCCATGATGACGGCTCTCCCTCTGTCCTGAAGCGCGCCGGCAATAATCTCCGATGCACTGGCGGAGCCGCCGTTTACCATCACAACAACGGGAACGCCTGGCAACAGCTCGCCCGGCTCTGCTTCTAGTACTGTCTTTGAGTCGGGATGTCGTCCCTGGGTGTAGACAACTAGCCCGCCATCTAAGAAGTTACTCGCCATTTCCACACTGGCGTTTAGTACGCCGCCGGGGTTATTTCTCACGTCAAGCACAACACCGTTAACCTGACCCGTTGCCAACGCCTCATTTAGCGCGTCCGTGACTTCTTTTCCCGAGTCCCGTTGAAAACGCGATACGCGAATCAGCCAATAGCCAGGGTCAATCTCTCTTGAACGGACACTGGGTACATCGATAATGCCGCGGGTAACGACCACATCAAAGGGCTGGCTCTCACCGGCACGGCCAATTTCTAGTGTCACAGTAGTGCCCTCGGGTCCGCGCATATAGGTCGAGGATTCATTGGTCGACATGCCCTGAGTTGAGGTGCCGTCAATCTTTAAAATCACGTCTCCAGCTTGTAATCCAGCATCTTCGGCGGGCGAGCCATCGATAGGCGTCACGATGGAAATAAAGCCGCCGCGGTAGCCAATCTCAATGCCCAGACCTGTGAACTGACCCTCGGTTGATTCCTGTAGGTTGCTGTAGCCGTCATCGGTTAAGTAGGCTGAATGAGGGTCGAGACTGGTTAACATCCCTTTTACTGCCATCTCAAAAAGCTCGGCGTCAGTCACTTCTTCAACATATCCCCGACGAATAGCATCGAAGGTGTCGGCAAAGAGTTGAAGTTCGTCAAACGAGGTGCTGACAGTCTGATCCTGTTGAGTGCTTTCTTGATTGGTCTGCTGAGCTGGGCCTGAATCCAACGTGGGCTCGGTACTCGCTTCCTGCTTGGCCTCGGTTGCAGACTCAGAGCCAGCTGTATCAGTGTCCTGAGCCCATGCGCTTCCAGCGGCCAACATGGAGAGCGATACCGCGAGGGCTGGAATCAACATCGGCACTCGCAAGCGCTTTTCTTCAGGGGTTGTGACCATTCTTAATTTACCTTCTCGCTCGAATCCATTTGGCTGGATCAACCGGAACGCCATCCGAGCGTATTTCAAAATAAAGTGCGGGATCAGTAGCGCCGCCACTTGAGCCAACTCTCGCAATTTCCTCACCCGGCGCCACCCATTCCCCAGTGGTTTTTAGGAGACTTTCATTGCGACCGTAGAGGCTCATCCATCCATTGCCGTGGTCAATGATAGTAAGCAAACCCTGACCTCTGAGCCAATCTGCGTATACGACGCGACCAAAATGTATCGCACGGACCGCGCTCCCGCGGTTGGCAGGCATGAGCCAACCCTGCCAGCGAAGATCGCCACGGTCTCGCTTCTGCCCAAAGCGGGTCTTACTGAGACCCTTTACAGGCGCGTTGAGTTCACCGGCTTTTGATGAAAAGTATTCGAAGTCGCCCAGCAAATTAAGATCTGCAAGACGTCGACTCAGCTCGGTGAGCAGAGTATTCAAGCGCGCTGAGTCCTCTTTTAGCGCTTCGATTTGCTGACCGTCGCGCTTAAGCAAAGCCGTGAGCTGCGCGATGATATCGCGCTGACTTGCTCGCTGCGTTAGCAGTTCGCCTCGCTGTGATTCAAGGCGCTTTCTCGTTGTTTCCTGATCAAGCCGATTCGCTTCTTGCGCCTTTTGATTTGCATCTAGCGCGCTAACAGCTGTCTTAAATGCGTCTATTTCAGCAAGCTGCTCGCTCATTAAGATGTTGAAGTAAGCGCGATGGCGTTCGGTTTCGTGTGCATTACTGTCACCAAACAAAATTTTCAAATCACCGCCCTGACGCAAAATTGAAAATGCGCCTACCGCTTTCTCCAACTGGGATTGGCGCGCGCCAATGTCGCGGTTCAGTATGACTGCCTCTGCCTCTAGATTGTTGATGGTTCGACTCAAGGCTTCGATATTCCGGCGGCTTTTATCTATCGACTGATTCGTTTGCGCGATCGCCGTGTCGGTCTCGCGAAGCGTCATTTGAAGCTCAGCGCGCTCGTTTGATCTCGATGTGACCATGCCTTCAAGCGCCGCAATCGCCTGGTTGATTCGTTCTATTTCCGCTTTGGCTTCTTCTACCGATGCAGGTTCAGATGCAGGCTGACTATCTACGGATTGTGCGACGGCAACATTGATCTCAGCACTGACCAAAAGTCCGATAACGACTGCGAAAAAGCGTAAAGGCCTGTGCGGCAGTGCGCGAGAACACACCGCTGGAGAGATTTGGAGCAAGCTATTGAGTGGCATGTAGACAGACATGCGGGGTATCAGGGCGCCTTATGAGACAGCTTGAAGCAGCGACTCGCCTGTCATAGCAGGCGGCTTAGGAAGACCCATGATATCCAACACGGTTGGTGCAATATCGGCGAGAATGCCGCGAGCGTCCCTGAAACGTTTTTGCTGGCCACCAATATAGAACAGGGGCACCGGTTCGGTTGTGTGTTGCGTATGGGGTTGTTCCGTATCGTGGTCGTGCATTTGCTCGCAGTTACCGTGATCGGCAGTGATCAGCGCCTGGCCACCGGCAGCCAGCACTGCTTTCTCGAGTTCGGCGATACAACTATCGAGCGTCTCGACGGCTTTTACGGCGGCGTCAAAGTTGCCCGTGTGGCCCACCATATCGCCGTTCGCAAAGTTGACGACAATCAGCTGATGCGACTGATTTTCTATGCTGTTGATAACCGCAGCAGTGACTTCTTTAGCGGACATCTCAGGTTGTAAATCGTAAGTGGCAACGTTTGGCGAAGGAATCAGCACGCGTTCCTCACCGTCAAACAAAGCCTCGCGCCCGCCGCTAAAGAAAAAAGTCACGTGGGCGTATTTTTCAGTTTCAGCAATGCGAGCTTGCTTCATTCCGTTGCTTGCAATGACCTCACCTAGGGTGTCTCCAATTACGTCCGGCGCGAAGGCAACGCTTGCATTCAGGCCCTCGTAGTATTCGGTGGTCGCAACGAAAGACACCTCAGGTTGCCGACAGTCAAATTCGTTGAACGACGGGTCGGTTAGGGCCTGCGTGAGCTGTCGCGCACGGTCTGCCCTAAAGTTCATGAACAGGACTGCATCGCCATCTGCAATAGGTGCGGCATCGCCGATGCGTGATGGCGCAACGAACTCGTCGTTCTCATCTCGAGCGTAAGCTGCATCGAGAGCGTCGAGTGCCGAGTCAAAACTAAAGTTTGCCTCACCATCGACCAACAGTTTTGTCGCTGATGCAATTCGATCCCAGCGCTTATCGCGGTCCATTGCAAAGTAGCGGCCCTGTACCGTCGCTACTCGACCTACCCCCAATGCACCGAGCTCCGCCTCAGCCCGCTCCAGCGACGCCTGTGCACTCCTAGGCGGTGTGTCTCTTCCGTCGAGAAATGCATGAAGATAAATAGCCGAAGCGCCACGTTTTTGCGCGAGCCGCGCAGCAGCAAAAATATGATTCTCGTGACTGTGAACGCCGCCCGGTGAGAGGAGGCCAAATAAGTGTACTCCGCCATTGGCCGCGATCGCCTTGTCGATCGCATTGCAATAGGCTTCATTTTTTTCGAAATCGCCATCATCAATGGCTTTGTCGATGCGCGTAATGCTCTGGTAGATGATTCGGCCTGAGCCCAGGCTCATATGTCCGACCTCAGAATTACCCATCTGACCTTGAGGAAGTCCAACGTCGAGTCCCGAACCCGATACCAACGTAGATTCACCCTCGCGCCATAGCCGATCAAAAGTGGGTGTTGCCGCATGAAAAATAGCGTTGTTCTCGCTGGCCTCTCGATATCCAAAACCGTCGAGAATGACTAAGACTGTAGGTGACGCAAGCGAGCTCATGGGGGGCATAGGGGTTCCTCTCAACGAGGCTAAGATTTTAGCAGTCATGGTGGTAAAAGATCACCCCAGATTGATGCACAGTGCCCATTGGTTTTGCGGTGATAGTGCCACTGGAGAGGGCTGTGCGAAGCACGTATACTCGCGCCTTCACTACTGTCCCGTGAGGTCAGATAACACCCGTGTCGTTTAGCCATTTCCTGATTTTTATTTCCGAGCAGTGGGTATTGGTGTTTGCGCTCTTACTGAGCTTGAACTTGTTGTTATTCACCGAGTCGCGAAAAGCCGGACCTGCATTGAGTCCACAGCAAGCCATTAATCTCACCAACAGGGAGGGTGGTGTTTTTCTGGATGTTAGAGATGCAAAGGAATACAAGCGCGCGCATATCTCGGAGGCGGTCAATATTCCTGCAGCTAATTTGCAAGGGCGCCTGGGAGAGCTTGAGAATTACAGAGACAAGCCGGTGATTGTGGTCTGTCGCATGGGAACAAGCGCCGGTGCAGCCGTTAAGCAACTAAGAGCTAACGGATTCTCTCAAGCACAGCGCATGGCGGGTGGCATGATGAGTTGGGACGAGCAGCGATTGCCGGTTACGAATAAATGAAGCCAGTCACTATCTACACAACGCAATGGTGCCCCTTTTGCGTCCGCGCGAAGCGCTTTTTGATCAGCAAGAACATTGCTTTCAACGAAATACCCGTTGATGGAGATGCGCCATTACGCGCGAAGATGGCTGCCATGGCAGGTGCGACGAGCGTCCCTCAGATATGGATTGGCGACCAGCACGTCGGAGGCTGCGACGAATTGTATAGCCTCGAGCGGCAACAACGATTAGATTCCATGCTTCAAAGCGAAGCGTAATAAACGTCGAAGACAGGAGACACCGCAATGGCGGAAGAGCAAGCTGCAGGTGCAGCACAAGATGATCAAGTACAGCAGCAGTTCACGATGCAGCGCATGTACACCAAAGATATCTCATTCGAGTCACCAGCGACTCCCGATATCTTCCGTCAAAACTGGCAGCCAAGCGTAAACGTCGATTTGAATACCCGTTCTTCAAAGGCCGATGACGACGGCAACCACGAAGTGGTCCTCTCGATCACTGTGACTGCCAAGATCGAAGAGAAAAATGCGTTCCTTGTTGAAGTGCAGCAGGCAGGTATTTTCTTTGCATCAGGTATCGAGGCTGAGCCGCTGAAGCAGATTCTCGCAACCGTAGCGCCTAATATTTTGTTCCCTTACGCGCGTGAAGCGATTGACAACATTGTGGTCAAAGGCGGCTTCCCAGCCTTGATGTTGGCGCCTGTCAATTTTGATGCACTTTATGCGCAAGCAATGGCGCAACAAGCAGCGCAGGGTGGTGATCAACCCGCTGAGGGCGCTACTCACTAAGCGAGTTGGCTGAGCTTTCGAGTGAGGGTGTTCCGACCCCAGCCGAGAAGCTCAGCCGCTTCCGCTTTCTTACCCGCCGTGTGCTCCAGCGCCGCGCTCATCATGATCGATTCGATCTGAGGCATCGCGTGCTTGAGCACATTGGTTTCCCCGGCCAATAATCTCGCCCGAACCCAATCCGAGAGCTGTTTCTCCCAAGACCCCTCGGGCTGACTGCTCTGATCGTGCTCCGATACCAATTCAGGTGGCAGATCGCTCATCAAAATTGTGTTGCCTGCGCCCATCACTGTGAGCCAGCGAGAGGTGTTCTCGAGTTGGCGAACATTTCCGGGCCACTCCAGTGCGCTGAGATAGTCTCTGACCTGCGGCGAGAGCTCCTTGGTGGGTACACCCAGTTCCAAAGCGGCTTTCGTTAAAAAGTGATTGAGCAATAGTGGAATATCTTCTCGGCGCTCTGCGAGTCTTGGAACGTTTATGCCAATGACGTTGAGACGGTGGTACAAGTCTTCGCGGAATGAACCCTCGGCGACGAGCCCCCTCAGATCTTGATGGGTTGCAGCGATAACCCTGACATCTGTCTTGATGGCTGTGGCCCCGCCAACGCGGAAGAACTCGCCCTCAGCAAGAACTCGAAGCAACCTTGTTTGGGTCTCATGAGGCATATCGCCGATTTCGTCGAGAAACAAGGTGCCGCCATTGGCTTGCTCGAAGCGGCCTTCGCGCCTGCCGACTGCACCTGTGAAAGACCCTTTTTCATGACCGAAAAGTTCAGACTCCATCAAATCCTTCGGGATGGCGGCCATATTCAGTGCCACGAAAGGCGCTTTGGCTCGTGGGCTGTGTTGATGAAGCGCCCTAGCAACCAGTTCTTTACCTGATCCAGATTGACCGCTGATGAGGACGGTAATCGCGCTTTGCGAAAGTCGGCCGATCGCCCGAAACACTTCCTGCATTGCGGGCGCATTGCCGATGATTTCCTTGCTGCTATTTGGGTCCTGTGTCTGATCAGTTGTTTCTTTTTGGGTAAAAGCCAAGGCTCTCGATGCGACCTCGAGCATTTCATCGATGTCGAAAGGTTTGGGTAGGTACTCGAATGCGCCCGACTCATACGATGTGACTGCACTGTCCAAATCCGAGTGTGCAGTGGTAATGATAACCGGGGTATCAGGTGCAATGGCCTTGAGCTCCCTCAGCAGCGTAAGACCGTCCATGCCGGGCATCCGGATATCACTAATGATGGCTTTGGGGGAGTCGTGTTCGAGAGCGCCGAGCAGTTCATCAGCGCTTTCGAAGGTTTTGCATGCGATGTTGTCTCCGCTCAGTGCTTTTTCTATCACCCAGCGTATGGAGTTGTCGTCGTCTACTACCCAAATTTGATTGTCATCCGTCATTGTTCGCTATCCATTGGCAGAAGTAGTGTGAAACAGGTGTGTCCAGGTTGGCTGTTAGCCTGAATGACGCCGCCATGCCGCGTCAGAATCATTTGTGAGAGCGATAGGCCTAAGCCACTTCCTTCAGGGCGTGATGTCACCAGTGGCAGAAAGATCGAGGACATCAGATCCTCTGGAATCCCGGGGCCGTCATCGATGATCTCAAGGGAGCAGACCAGCTTGTGACGCTGACCGTTCAGTGTGTATTGACGCCTACTTCGCGTTTTCAGCGTGAGTGCACAGCCGCAGGGTGAGGCCTCCCAGGCATTGCGCGCGATGTTGAGCACCGCTTGGGTAAGTTGACTTGCATCGGCGTTGAATTCGGGCAAGCTCGGGTCGTAATCCCGCGTCACATTAATGCTTGCGCCCGCTTCGGCTTCAATAAGTTGCCGGACTCTTTCGGTAACCTCGTGAATATTCATGGGTTGCTTTTCGAGCGACTCTCTTGGTCCCAAGAGGCGATCCACCAGCGCTTGAAGGCGGTCGACTTCAGAGATGATGATGCTGGAGTACTCGTCTAGCTCATCGTTCGGAAACTTTCGGGCAAGCAGTTGCGCTGCACCGCGGATGCCCCCAAGCGGGTTTTTAACTTCGTGGGCCAAGCCTTTTACAACATCGTGTAGTCTGCTTTGCGCTTCGCGTAAATTTTCAGTTTCACTAATGGCACGCGCACGATCGAGCGCCGAGATCTCGAGCAGGATCCGCGAGTCGCGATCGTAGTTGAGCGGTGTGATAACCACATCAACTGTGACATCGCGCCCTGTTTTTAAACTTAACTTAAGATCTCGACTAACAGCAGGTAAGCGAGTACTTACTACATTTGTAAGTGTTTCGTGCCAATGAATCGCCGCCTCGCCTGTGGGACTGGCAAGTTCATTAAACGGCAGCCCAACGGCTCGGAGTGCTGATGTTTCAAGCAGGACTTGAGCGGCCTGGTTGAGTGTGTCGACGATACCGTGTTCGTCAATAAGCACCACACAGGTGGTCAGTGAGTCTAGGTCAAACCCCGGTGTGACATTCACTGTGAGCGCCCCGTTATTTTAACGCTCAGAGACGCTAAGCATTCAGCGAACATCGGTGTCTGAACTGACGCTCTAGCGATGCAGCAAGCGGCACCGCAACAAAATAAGGCCAGCCTCATAGTATTGAGGGCCTCAGAACAAATACGGTGATGGGTTCGGAAGTCGCAAGTATTGCGCCATCCTCTGACACCCACTTGGCTTCAAGTTTGTGGGCGCCGCGTATGACGTAGGTCAGTGTCCAAGATAACTCTGTCTGCGTCTCACCCACCTTCTCACCGTCAAGATAAAGTTCCAAAGACTCACCATCGCCTAGCTCTGGTGTGGCATCCACCGCGACGTCAAAAATCCCCGCTCCCATGGGAATCGTCGCGTTTTCCATTGGGCTAACGATCCTGAGCGTTCTCTCTGGCTCAGCTTCAGCGCTGTCAGAATTTCCTGCATCTATCGGCGCTACAGGAATCGCTTGCATGCTGTTTACTTGCGAAGGCGTCTGAAGTTTTTCGACCTTATCTTGAGGACCTTTGGGTGGGGTATCGCTGAAGCTCACCACACCATTGGCATCAACAGACTTGTAGATTTGAGCGTTTACTAGCCCTACGAACGCGAGGGCGGTCGCTGCGATAAAACGAATCGATTTTTTCACTAGACCCTCCTTGCGTGAGTTTTTGCACTTTTTTGCACTACGTTGGTGCGTTTTCAGGGTTGCTACGAAATGCCTCAAAATTTAGAGCAAAAAAAAAGCCCGCTGTCTGTCGCGGGCTTTCTTTGTTGCGTCGTTAGACCGAGTAGTACATGTCGAATTCGATTGGGTGAGTCGTCATGTTGAGACGCTCCACTTCCTCGCTCTTCAACTCGATGTATCCATCGATCATGTCGTTTGTGAACACGCCGCCAGCTGTCAGGAAGTCGCGATCGGCGTCGAGAGCTTCAAGTGCCATCTCCAGCGTTGATGCAACGGTTGGGATCTCAGCTGCTTCCTCCGCAGGCAAGTCGTACAGATCTTTGTCCGCAGCATCGCCAGGGTGGATCTTGTTTTGAATGCCGTCGATACCTGCCATCAACATCGCTGCAAAGCAGAGATATGGGTTTGCAGTTGGGTCACCAAAACGAACTTCGATGCGCTTACCTTTTGGCGAAGGCTCGTAAGGGATTCGGATTGAAGCAGAGCGGTTACGTGCCGAGTAAGCAAGCATGACGGGGGCTTCGAAACCGGGAACAAGTCGCTTGTAGCTGTTTGTTGACGCGTTAGCGAAAGCGTTGATCGCACGAGCGTGCTTGATGATGCCACCGATGTAGTACAGCGCTGTCTCTGAGAGGCCCGCGTACTCGTCGCCTGCAAACGTGTTTACGCCGTCTTTTGATACGCTCTGGTGAACGTGCATACCAGAGCCGTTATCGCCAACGAGTGGCTTAGGCATGAATGTCGCAGTCTTTCCGTAAGCGTGAGCAACGTTGTGCACGCAGTACTTGAGGATCTGAACTTCGTCGGCCTTTGTAACAAGCGTATTGAAGCGAACGCCGATCTCGCACTGGCCTGCAGTACCTACCTCGTGGTGATGTACTTCAACATCGAGACCCATTTGCTCCATGGCGGAACACATGGCAGCACGGATGTCGTGTAGTGAATCAACGGGTGGTACGGGGAAGTAGCCACCTTTGACACCGGGGCGGTGACCCGTGTTGCCTTCGTCGAAGCTTTCGCCTGACGCCCATGCAGCTTCTTCAGAGTTGATTTCGTAGCTGGCGCCCTGCATTTCGACTTTGTACTTAACATCATCGAAAACGAAGAACTCGGGTTCCGGACCAAAGAACGCTGTGTCACCCAAACCAGTCGATGCGAGGTAGGCTTCGGCGCGCTTTGCAACGCTGCGTGGGTCACGCTCATAGCCTTGCATTGTTGAAGGCTCAACAACATCGCAACGCAAAATGATGGTTGCATCGTCAGTGAAAGGGTCAATGACTGACGTGCTGTCGTCGGGCATGAGGATCATGTCTGACTCGTTGATGCCCTTCCAGCCTGCGATCGAGGAACCGTCAAACATCTTGCC
Source organism: Luminiphilus sp. (assembly GCA_965657765.1). Classification (GTDB taxonomy): domain Bacteria; phylum Pseudomonadota; class Gammaproteobacteria; order Pseudomonadales; family Halieaceae; genus Luminiphilus. Next base: position 31,025 of record CBFHQN010000013.1, read on the forward strand.
ATCTTCGAAGAAGTCT
>CBFHQN010000014.1:0-28353 GCA_965657765.1 Luminiphilus sp.
CTTGGTGATATGGACTTTAAAGTAGCGGGTACCGCTGAAGGCGTTACAGCACTGCAAATGGATATCAAGATTGAAGGTATCAACGAGCAGATCATGGAAGTGGCGCTTGAGCAGGCTCTGCACGCGCGACTGCATATCCTTGGTCAAATGAATGCCGTTCTCGATTCTGCTCGTGAGATTACGTCAGAAAACGCACCTAGCATGGTTACCTTGAAGGTTGATTCGGACAAGATCCGCGACATTATCGGTAAAGGCGGTGCAACGATTCGTCAGATCACAGAAGAGTCTGGTGCAACCGTCGATATTAACGATGACGGAACCGTTAAGGTCTTTGGTCAGAACCAGGGAGCGCGCGACGCTGCAGTTGATATGATCATGGCCATCACAGCGGAAGCTGAAGTAGGTGCGGTTTACACAGGTAAGGTGGCACGCATCGTTGACTTCGGCGCGTTCATTACCATTCTGCCTGGTAAAGATGGTCTGCTTCACATTTCTCAGATCGCCAATGAGCGTGTTGAGAATGTGAGCGACTACTTGACCGAGGGCCAAGAGGTGACGGTTAAGTGTCTCGATGTCGATCAGCGCGGTCGTATCAAGCTCTCCATTAAAGAGCTACTTGAGGACGATGTTGCTGATTCTGCGGAATCTGAAGAGACTGCAGAAGAAGCACCTGTTGCTGAAGCTGAAACGGCAGCAGCGGAGACTGAAGTTGCAGACGAGACAGTAGAAGAGACGACAGACGAGGCGCCTGCTACTGATGCAGAGGACGCATCGGATGATTCTGTCGACGAAGCTTCTGACGATGATGAGGAAGAAGCAAAGTAAGTATTTGGTAACGAATACAGACTTTTTGAACTAAAAGGCCCGCTGATGCGGGCCTTTTTTTTACTTAACTCTCGCCCCGACCCGCGATCAATTTTTCAACCACTGACGGATCGGCGAGTGTCGACGTGTCTCCTAGACTGTCGAGTTCGTTCTCAGCAATCTTTCGGAGGATGCGCCGCATAATTTTTCCCGAGCGAGTCTTAGGTAGTCCCGGTGCCCACTGAATAACGTCAGGCTTTGCAATAGGACCGATTTCTCTAACGCACAACTGTAAAAGCTCTGCTCGGAGTTCCGGGCTATCTTCAACGCCGGTAACAGGCGTCACGTAGCAGTAGATGCCTTGACCTTTAATTGGGTGCGGGTAGCCAACGACCGCCGCCTCAGAAATGCTGTTGTGTAATACAAGTGCGCTTTCCACCTCTGCCGTACCCATTCGGTGGCCGGAAACATTAAGCACATCATCAACACGTCCGGTGATACGGAGGTAGCCATCAGCATCGCGAAGCGCACCATCCCCCGTGAAGTAGTAGCCGGCGTAGGTCGAGAAGTAGGTGTCGATGAGGCGTTCATGGTCACCGTAGACCGTTCGTATTTGGCCCGGCCAAGAACGCTTAATTACCAGATAACCCGATCCCTCGCCCTCGATCTCTTGGCCCTGTTCATCCAGCAGGGCAGGTTCAACCCCGAAATAGGGGAAACTCGCATAACCCGGTTTCATGGCGTGTGCGGATGGCATTGGGGTAATCATCATCGCCCCGGTCTCTGTTTGCCACCAGCTGTCGACTATCGGGCATCGACTATCGCCCACAACACGGTGATACCACTCCCAGGCCTCCGGGTTGATTGGTTCGCCAACGGATCCAATGATTCTCAGGCTTTTGCGCGAATACTTGGTGACGAGATCGTCGCCTAGCGCATGAAGTGCCCGAATCGCGGTAGGTGCGGTAAAAAATGTATTAATTTGATGTTTGTCGATGACTTCCCAGCATCGGCCACCGTCTGGGTAAGTCGGTACCCCCTCAAACATGACCGTTGTTGCACCATTGGCGAGCGGTCCATAGACGATATAGGAGTGACCAGTCACCCAGCCTACATCAGCGGTGCACCAGAAAACCTCACCCTCACGATAGTCAAAAACGTATTTAAAGGTGCTCGCCGCCTGCAAAAGATAGCCGCCTGTTGTGTGCAGTACACCCTTGGGTTTGCCGGTTGAACCCGAGGTGTAGAGGATGAAGAGCGGCGATTCACTCTCCATCGAGGCAGGCGTGAATTCTGTACTGGCTTCAATAGTGCTCGCACCATAAGCGATGTCTCGGCCTTCTTCCCAGTGAACGTCAGCGCCCGTGCGTTCGAGGACAATGACGGTGTCAATGGATGGACACTGAGCCAATGCGGCGTCGACATTGGCTTTCAGTGGGACAGTTTTGCCACCGCGCAAACCCTCGTCTGCGGTAATTACCATCCGGCAGGTCGCGTCATTAATTCGATCCTTGAGCGCTTCAGGAGAGAATCCACCGAACACCACAGAGTGCACCGCCCCAATGCGAGTGCACGCGAGCATCGCATAAGCAGCTTCAGGCACCATAGGCATATAAATACAGACACGATCACCCGCCCGCACACCGCGGTCATGCATGACATTAGCGAGACGACATACCTCGTTCTTGAGGTCTTGATAGGTTATGTGTTTATGCTCACTAGGATCGTCTCCCTCCCATAGGATTGCGGTTTGGTTCGCTCTCTCGGGTAGATGACGATCGATACAGTTAACCGAAGCATTTAGCTTGCCGCCATCAAACCAGCGTGCGTGCCCCTGCGATAAATTACTCTCGCAAACGGTGTCCCATGGCTTGTCCCAGGTGAGAAACTCCGATGCCTGATCACTCCAGAAAGTGTCTGGATCGTCGAGCGACTGCCGATACATCTCTTGATATTTTTTCGGTGTGATGTGAGCGTCAGCAAAATTTGCGGGAACGGGATAAATCGCCTCGTTAGACATGCACTGGATCCTTATGGTTTTATCTGTGCGCGGCTGCGACATATAGCCACGCTACACTCAATAATGCCGCATGTATTCATGCAGTGGAACTAAAGGCGTTTGGAAAAGGGAGATGTCCAGCGAATGGCTGAGGTCGATAATAAAAACGCGCGTAGAGCGCATTTTTCAGCACAGGTAAGAGGATTGATGCTGAAACTACTGGTGATCTGGTTTGTTGTTAGCTTTGGCTTTGGCATCCTCTTGGTCGATCCACTCAATGAGATTCGGTTAGGCGGATATAAGCTTGGATTCTGGTTTGCACAGCAGGGCTCAATTTTTGTTTTTATTGCGCTGATCTTCTATTTCGCGGCCACAATGAGCCGATTGGAACGTGAATATCGTGAACGCGGCGAGGGGTCTGAGTAATGAGCCTCACTGTATTAACCTACCTCGTAGTTGGCTTCACCTTCGCGCTGTATATCGGTATTGCGATAGCAACCCGCGCCTCCTCGACCAAAGATTTCTACGTAGCAGACGGCGGTGTGCATCCCGTCGCAAACGGTATGGCAACTGCGGCTGACTGGATGTCCGCTGCCTCTTTCATTTCCATGGCTGGTCTGATCGCACTGTCTTATAACGGCTACGGTGGCTCTGTGTTCCTCATGGGCTGGACAGGTGGTTATGTATTACTTGCGCTGTTGATAGCGCCGTATCTGCGGAAATATGGGAAGTACACGGTCCCTGACTTTATCGGTGAGCGCTATTACTCAGACACTGCTCGGGTCGTTGCTGTCATCTGCCTGATTCTTTGTTCGGTGACTTATGTCATTGGCCAAATGAAAGGTGTCGGCGTTGCATTCTCACGGTTCCTCGAAACCGACTACGAAACTGGTCTGGGTATCGGTATGCTGATCGTCTTTTTCTACGCCGTCTTGGGTGGAATGAAGGGCATTACCTACACGCAAATTGCACAATATGTGGTGCTAATTACGGCCTATACCATTCCTGCAATCTTCATCAGTCTACAGCTAACAGGAAACCCACTGCCGCAGTTAGGGTTGGGGTCGACGCTCGCTGGTACCGATATGTACCTGTTGGATAAGCTCGATTTGATTTTGGTCGATCTGGGCTTTCAGGAGTACACGACAACACTTCGCGGCAGCACCTTGAATATGGTGGCATTTACCGCCTCGCTTATGATCGGAACGGCTGGACTGCCCCATGTCATAATCCGGTTCTTTACTGTTCCAAGTGTGGCGGCCGCTCGTCAGTCTGCTGGTTGGGCGCTGGTATTTATCGCTATTCTGTACACTACGGCACCGGCCATTGCGGCAATGGCGAGGTTAAACATCGTTGACACCATGCAGGCGTCAGATGGTCAGGCACTCCTTGTTGAGGATAAACCAGCCTGGTTCGAAAATTGGGAGCAAACGGGGCTATTGAAGGTTGAGGACCTCAATGGCGATGGTCGCATCGAGTACACAGCTGATCCCGAGACCAACGAATTAACTAAGCTTGATAATGATATTTTGGTGTTAGCGAACCCGGAAATCGCACAACTGCCCAATTGGGTAATTGCTCTGGTCGCAGCCGGTGGCTTGGCGGCTGCTTTATCTACCGCGGCCGGGCTTTTACTCGCGATTTCGAGTGCTATCTCGCACGACTTACTAAAGAGCACTTACATGCGGTCTATTTCTGAGCGTGCTGAGCTCCGTGCGTCCCGCATTGCGATGGCGGTGGCCGTTCTAGGAGCTGGATACCTTGGGCTTAATCCCCCCGGCTTTGCCGCAGGGACAGTCGCATTGGCCTTTGGGCTTGCGGCTTCTTCACTGTTCCCTGCCTTGCTTATGGGTATTTTCGCTCGTGGCGTAAGTCGCGAGGGCGCGGTAGGAGGCATGTTAGCAGGCATCTCCGTAACCCTGCTTTACGTCTTCCAGCACAAAGGAATTATGTTTATTCCGGGCACCAGCTTCTTGGGTGATATGACGCCGAATTGGTTCTTCGGAATCGAGCCAAACGCCTTCGGTGTGGTTGGCGCGGCGGTCAATTTCACTGTGGCCTTTGTCGTTAGTAGCATGACCAAAGCACCACCGAGCGAAGTTAAGGAGTTACTCGATTTTCTTCATGAGCCGGGCGATGGTAAATAAGGTGGTTGTGACTGTAGCCTGAGTAGCCTAGCGGCTATGGTGCCTCAAGAGGTGAGGCCTGCTAGGGCGGGGATATAACGCGGTTATCAATGAGCCGCGTCTTACCCAGATAAACCGCACCAAACAGTGCGATCTCTTCGTCAACGCTCGTTGCAAACGAGAGATCAAGTGTCTTCCGGGCCTCGAGGTAATCGATCTTAAACCCATGAGTGTGTAAGGCGTCGCGCGCAGCACCTAGCGATGCTTCAATAGTTCTGGGGTCATGTGCGATTGCCTGAGCACAGTCAGTCAGGACCTGCGAGAAGCACGGTGCAAGTTGACGTTCAGTCGACGTTAAATAGCCATTTCGAGAGCTCATGGCGAGCCCATCTGGCTCGCGCATCGTAGGCACAGTTATGATTTCTGTCGGGAGCAGGAGATCGCGGGCCATTTTCTTGATAACGAGCACTTGCTGGAGGTCCTTTGCACCAAAGATGGCGATATCCGGCCTTACTGCGGCGAAAAGTTTACTTACCACCGTTGTTACACCTTTGAAGTGCCCTTCTCGTGATGCGCCACACAGAACATCGGTCAGTCCGGGGACCTCAACCGCCGTGTGGTGATCGACGCCTTCTGGGTAGATATCGTCGATCGTTGGGGTAAACACCGCTGCGGTGCCAGCCGCTTTAAGCTTCTCTAAATCCGCAGCCATGGTTCGTGGATAGGCGTCGAGATCCTCGTTCGCACCAAACTGCATGGGGTTTACAAAAATAGATGCAACGACCACGTCGCTGTCGATTGCGGCTTGCTCAACCAGCGACATATGCCCGGCGTGCAGATTGCCCATGGTCGGCGTGAAACCAACACGGACCTCATTTGGGAGTGACATGCGCCACGCCTGCATCGTTTCAATGCTGTCGAGAATTTCCATCTAACGGTAAGTGTGCTCTGCCTGCGGGTAGGTTCCGTCCTTAACCGCGTTAACAAAGCCGGCTATTGCGTCTTGTACGGTATCGGCCTCTGTCATGAAGTTCTGGACGAACTTCGCAGGCTTCTCTGTGAGTCCAAGTAAGTCATGTAAAACGAGGACTTGCGCATCGGTGCCCCCGCCTGCCCCAATACCGATCACCGGGATGTCGAGCTTAGATGAGATATCTGCTGCGAGATCTTCTGGTACGCATTCGAGCAATAGAATACTCGCCCCCGCGTCCTGAATTTCTACGGCATCCGCGAGTATCGATTTAGCCTCTTTAGGTGTTCGCCCCATCACGCGATAGCCACCAAAGACGTTGACTGATTGAGGTGTTAATCCGAGGTGTGCACAAACAGGAATGCCTCGTTGTACCAGTTGGTGAATGGTCTCGCTGAGCCATGTCCCACCTTCAAGCTTCACCATTTGAGCGCCTTTTTGCATAAGCTCCATACTGGCAGCAAGTGCTACATCAGGCGAAGAATAGGTCATAAATGGTAGATCTGAGACGATCATTGAGCGAGGGCGCGCGCGCGCTACACATTCGGTGTGATAAACCATCGCCTCGAGCGACACGGGGACGGTTGTGTCGTGGCCCTGTAAAACCATACCGAGCGAATCACCGACAAGAATACACTCAGCACCCGCATCACTTACGAGGCGCGCAAATGTGGCGTCGTAGGCTGTCACCATCACAAACTTTTCACCTGCCATTTTCATGGCTTCCAGCTTGCTGGTGGTAATTCGGTCAGACATCGATGCAAGAGCTCCCTGGTGCTTCTTTACTTACGTTAGTCTATGAATGTTGGGTTGTAATAGTGCCGCCCGGCTTTGATGTCGAGAGCATAATCCACTAGCTGGGCAAAGTCCTCTTGTCGATGAACTAAATCCAGCTGATTGGCATTCACAATCAGTAATGGCGCGGCATCGTAGTAAAGAAAGAACTCGCTGTACACCTCATTTAGCTCTTCTAGGTACTGCCGGCTGATTGTTCGTTCTGCAGCGATACCTCGTCGATCGATTCTCTCTAAGAGTCGATCAACAGAGGCTTGTAAATAGATCACTAAATCGGGCGTAGGGGCATCAACCGTCATTTGGCTGTAGACCTTCTGGTACAGCTCAAACTCGTCAGGGTCTAGGTTTACCTGTGCGAAAATAGGGTCCTTGTCGATCAGAAAGTCAGCGATGCGCAGCGGCTTAAACATATCTTGTTGTTTTAGATCATCAATTTTTTGAACGCGCTGAAACAAAAAGAATAGCTGAGTCGCGAGGGCATTCTGGCGTCGATTTTCATAGAACTTATTTAAGAAAGGGTTCTCGTGGGCATCTTCGAGTAGCAGCTGATAATCGAACAGCTCTGCCAAGCGCTTGGCTAGAGTGGTTTTACCGACCCCAATGGGACCCTCTACAGCGATGTAAGGTTGAGGCGTTCGGCCTCTCAGGTCGACAGGCGCTGTTGTTGTTTCTGTCACTTTACCTCCGCCCGCATTTACTCAGCCAAGAACGGCGTTCTCGCGCATTGTTAGTGTCTCTGCACTGAGCCCTTGACGAAGGGTACCAAGTTCGAGGAGCCCGGGCACCTTGTGGTCTATGCCCAGGATGTCGATCATGGGCTGAACAACGAACAACCGGTCTTGTATTCCTGGGTGGGGAATAGTCAGGTTGGGTGATTGCATCTCGTTATCGCCGAGTTGAATAATATCGAGATCGATACATCGCTCGCCCCAGTGCCGTCTTTTTATGCGCCCCATAGACTTTTCGATGGCTTGGAGAGCTGTGAGCAATGTATGGGGCTCTCCCGTAAACTGCCCTGACACAACTGCGTTGCAGTAAGGCGGTTGATCTTGTGGGCCCATTGGTGGAGATTGATAAATGGGAGACGCTTTGACAGCGGTGAGATTAGGGAGCTTTTTTAAGCGCTGGTAGGCTTCTTTTAGCTGTGCCACCGGATCGTCGATATTCGCACCAAGTGCAATGACCGCTAATGTCATTGTGCAGGCTTGCGTCGACGAGGGCGCCGACGTTTTTTGGGTATCTCAGGCGCTGGCTGACTGCCTACAAGATCGGGGAAGAGCTGCTGTTGTTCCTCCCAAAATTTCACCACGCTGTTGAGTTCATTGTCGTGCTCGGCGCGAAGTAACAACAGATCAAAGGCAGCTCGAAAACGGCGCAAGGCAAGAATCGATTTGGCCCGTTTTGATGAGCATTTATCCAGTCGCGGCTGAAGATCCCAGATTTCTCTCATAGGGATTGAGAAGCGCTTCGGAATGGCCAACCGCTGCAGCGAGTTCATAAGGATCTGCTGTCCCGCAGCGTTTACCGGGGAGTCATCGGTATTGCCTGCGCGGACAATATCGTCACTGCGCAGTGCAACTGCGGGCCAGAGTAATGCTGCAAAAAGGAATGCAGGCGTCACGGGTTTTCCTCTTGCGATTCGACCATCCGTATTTTTCATGGCTTGAGAGATAAGCTCTCGCGCACCTTCAAGATGCAACGCGTTCACAGCCTCAGGAAAAAGTGTCTCAAGCAAGTCGTGTCGTATCAGCTGCTCAAATGTCGATGTTGCGTGCCCCGACATAAATAGTTTGATGGCCTCGTCAAAAAGTCGCGCCGATGGGATATCTGCCAGAAGGTGTCTACATTCAGCGATCGCTCCTTGAGTTGATGTATCGATGTTGAACCCGAGTTTGGCAGCGAACCTCGCTACTCGTAGCATGCGCACGGGATCTTCTCGGTAGCGAGCAGCTGGGTCGCCGATGATGCGGATCGTGCGCCGCTGGATGTCCGCGAGTCCATCCAGATCGTCATAAATCAAATTATTTACGGGATCCAAATAAAGCGCATTAATGGTGAGGTCACGCCGAGCAGCGTCTTGATCGAGCGTGCCGTAGACATTGTCACGTATCAGCAGCCCTTTATTACTCTTGGCAGCGACTTTAGAGCTATCGCCTTCGTGATGACCTCGGAACGTGGTGACTTCGATAATTTCACGTCCCATCCGTACATGAACAATTTGGAAGCGTCGGCCAATGATTCGAGCGCCTTTAAAGAGGGCTACGATTTGTTCCGGTGTCGCACTGGTAGCAACATCGAAATCCTTGGGGCGCTTGCCGAGTAACAAATCTCTAACGGCACCGCCCACGATGAAGGCGCTGTAATCGTTCTCGCACAAACGAGCGACAACGGCAACGGCGTATTTTGAGAGTGCTGAGGCATCTACCAGATTGTGGGCATCGATTTCGTTCAACGTGCTTTACCTGAAAATGAAAGCACGCAGTTTACCAAGTGATGTTATTGCGAGGGAAATAAAGAAACTGGGGGAAGTTGCCTTCCCCGCCCAGGTCCGTAGTGACACATATTATTTTTATTCGGCCGCTTCTTTTTATTTTGGCTCTGCCCGAATTGTTGCATTTGCTGTGCCAGTGAATAAAAAGCTAATAAAAACTGATAGTTAGGATTTTATGAGCGACCCGAGGCTTTAATTTGTTACAAAAGTGTTACGTAAGTAAACTGAAAAACGTTACTTATGGGACCACTTTGGCGCGGTGCGCTCGAGACTCATCATGCGTCGCATTACGCCGCGCCTCGTTTTCGCTTCCGAGGCAGGTCGAACCGCTGGCGTCTTTCCCACAAGCACTTTCGACTGATTCCAAGTTTTTGAGCCAGCTCGGTTTCATTCATCGCGTCCTGATTCTCTAACACGAAGCGTTGGAAGTAATCTTCTAGTGATAGTTCCTCATTGCCCGCATCGTTTGGAGACTGACTTGCAATATCTGGTGCTGCGCTTGCGAGGGGTTGAAGCACAGGCATATTGAGTGCTGGCTGTTTGGTGCTTTTGGCCGGTAAGTTCAGGTCATCCACGGAGAGCTCTCTGCCTTCAGACATGACGAGCGCTCGCTCGATTGTGTGCTCCAGCTCTCGTACATTGCCCGGCCAGTCATGAGCGCCTAGTGCACTTCGTGCTTCTTCAGACAACGGCTTTTCCTCGCACTCAAGCCGCGATGAGACGCGCTTTATCAGCCAATTGGTCAATCCTTGAATGTCGTCCCCTCGCTCACGTAATGGTGGCAATTCAAGGCGAAGCACGTTAATTCGATGGAATAGATCACGGCGAAATGCGTCAGTGTTCTCGAGCTCGAGCAAGTTTCGGTGAGTCGCGCAGATGAGTCGGACGTTTACGCTTGAACTCTCTACCGATCCAATGCGGCGAATCTCGCCTTCTTGAATAAACCGTAATAAGCGTGCTTGCGCAGAGGGTGGTAACTCGCCAATTTCATCGAGGAAGAGGGTGCCACCATCTGCGGCTTCTATGAGGCCAACACGTTGTGAATTTGCACCCGTAAAAGCACCTTTCTCGTAACCAAACAGTTCTGACTCGATCAGTGTTTCTGGGATAGCGGCACAGTTGACCGAGATCAGTGGTTTGTGGGTTCGCTTACTCGATTGGTGGATATGACGTGCGACAAGTTCTTTGCCCGTTCCTGTTTCACCGATAATCAAGACAGTGGAGCTCGCTTGTGCGGCCTTATTGGCCATGCTCATGAGCGCGCGCATCCCTCTTGATTTTCCGACAAACGCCTCAACTGCTTGGGGTATCGCATCGACCGCAGCTTTACTCTCAGCGCATCGCGATATGGCGGGTAACATTTCTCGAATAGAGGCCGGCTTGGCCCAATAGTCTTTGGCCCCCGCCTTCATCAAGTCGACGGCAGTGCGCAGTGATGCGTGTTGGGCGTGAATTAACACAGGCACAGGTGCTAGATCTTGGATAAGTTGTGCGGCTCCGGCTTCGTTTCTACCGGGGTCGAGAATAGCGACATCGACTTCCTCAGCGGACTTGATGGCACCTACTGCGGAAAAAGGCGAGGCCTTTATCACTTTGAGGCCTTCGGCGGTTAAGTCATCAGCGGTATGTGTGGCGCTGATTGGATCATCATCCAGAAGTAGCACTGTCAGCATCGCGAGTCTCGATCACTTGGGCGATGCTGAGGCTAACACGAACTCACTCGATTGTGTCACCGGGGTAACATTGTTCGTGACGAAAAGTTACATCTACGAGGGGCGTATACGGGCTAAATCCCAGTGTTCTGTGCCAAAGTCGAGTAAGTCCCTGGGTTTTGTGTAAGACAGCGGGGGAGATATCTGGTTGAGGAACGCAAGTGCCGACCGCAAATTTTCGACCGGCGTTTTTGAATCTATCGCAGGCGCTCCATTTTGTTTGCTCAACTTGTTACCCATGGGGTCAGTTGCGATAGGTAGATGTCCGTATTGGGGTGAGGTTCGACCGAGTGCATCGTGAATAGCAATCTGCCTAAAGGTTGAACCTAATAGATCGCTACCTCTGATAATGTGGGTATAGCCCTCGTCGATGTCATCTACCGCAGTTGCGAGTTGATAGGCGATCAAGTGATCTCGTCTTTTCACAACAAAATTCTGAGGCATGTTAGTGGGTGCCTGGCTTCCTAATACCAGATCATCAAAACCACTTAGAGTCTCTCGGTACAGCGCTAATCGCCAACTACCCTCGTCGTGCTGACTGAGCTGACAGTCGGACTCGCACTGACCGAGGTGCCCGAGGGTTGCGCGTGTGCATAAGCATCTGAAAACACGTTCGTCACTGCTTAACTCACCGATGTATGACTCGTGCACCTCCCTCCGCGTGCTCTGCATGATCATGTCGTTGTCCCAATACAAGCCATGCTGCTCGAGACAATTTGGGATGCTCGAAAAGCTAGAAGGATCGTGTCTGGGTGGATCGATATCGTCGATTCGGAGTTGCCACACGCCGTCGTGGGCACGAGCGTCTAGGTAGCTTGCGACTGCGGCAACGAGTGAGCCGAAATGGAGGGGGCCGGTTGGAGATGGTGCGAACCGGCCTTTATACACGGGAGAGAAATGCAGGAGCCGAGTTTAGCCTAGCTCCTGACGCTCCTTAATTTCTGCTAGCGTCTTGCAATCAATGCACAGTGTCGCTGTAGGTCTGGCTTCAAGGCGTTGAATACCAATTTCGATACCGCAGGCATCACAGTAACCGTAATCATCGATAGAGATGCGCTCAAGGGTGCCGTCGATCTTCTTGATAAGCTTTCGCTCTCGATCACGGGCACGAAGCTCGAGGCTGAATTCTTCTTCCTGAGTTGCACGATCGGCAGGGTCAGGAAAGTTTGCAGCTTCGTCTTTCATGTGACCGACCGTTTTGGTGACTTCATTCACCAAGTCGGATCGCCAGCTTAGCAGCAACTGGCGAAAATGCTCGAGCTGCTCGTCATTCATGTAGCTCTCGCCACGTGATGGCTTGTAAGGTTTGAAGTCATCGAAGTTTTGAACCTCACCTACAGCTCTTGCCACCTTCGCGGTGTTTTTTGCCTTTGGCGCTGTTTTGGCCTTTGATGCAGCTTTCGCTGGTGCCTTTTTAGCAGCAGCTTTAGCCTTGGGCGCAGCCTTTGCCTTGGGCGCAGCCTTTGCCTTGGGCGCAGCCTTTGCCTTGGGCGCAGCCTTTGCCTTGGGCGCAGCGCTGGTCGTCGCCTTGTTTTTGGGAGCGGCCTTTGCTTTCGCAGGTGCTTTATCCGGTGTGTCGGAAGATTTCTTCGTCGCCATGTTGGTGTCCGTTACGCCGAGTGGGGTATTTCGCAGTTGACCTGCGTAATTGGGCACGGGAAGCTATCAGAATTGTGTATCGTTTGCTAGCAGCTTTTTAGGCTATCGATGGAACGTTGTCGCTTAAGCGTAATTTTGGCCATTGGGTAGCGTTTTTTTAGCCATGCTGCGATGAAAACAGACGGGTTTAGAGTCAGGGAATAAAGCATCGCAATGATCGTGAGCATCTACGCTTAATATGAACAATGACCACATGATAGTCCTGGGTTTAACCACCGAGCACCTCACAGATAGCCACGGTGCGCTCATGCACAAGCAAGCAGCAGAGGCATTTAGCACCCTTCGGGCTCGTGCCAATGATGCGGGTTTTCAGCTGTCGGTTGCCTCGAGCTATAGATCCTATGAACGACAACTCGCTATCTTCAACGGTAAATGGACCGGTGAACGTCCTGTGCTCGATGATGATGATAGGGCATTGTTCCGACAGGATTATTCGGCCGAAGAATGGTTGCACCGTATCCTAAGGTTTTCGGCCCTGCCCGGTACCTCACGCCACCACTGGGGTACCGATATCGATATCTTCGACCCGACTTGTATACCGTCGGGTGAGTCGCTGCAGCTGACTCCCAGCGAATATCGCATCGGAGGTATTTTCGAGGATTTAACGCAGTGGTTGGATGAGCTAATTGCGGCTAAAGACTGTGAAGGCTTTTTTCGTCCTTATGACCGGGATCGAGGGGGTGTCTCTGAAGAACCGTGGCATCTGAGTTACGAACCCGTTGCATCGATGGTGGGTGCCCGTTTGACGGCAGATGCGTTGCGTGATTTTTGGCTTAGTGATTCTGACTTACGACCCGGCGGGTACGACACTATCTTGCCTCTGCTTGACGATTTGATGGACCGCTACGTGGTGTAATGCGGACTACCAACGGTTGTAAGGCGGAAGCTTTTTGTCCACCAAATGTTTCTCGAGCGTCACGTAATCGGGTAGGCCATCTCGATAATTTGGATAGGCTTCACCCATGATCAGCGGTTGAAAATAGCGACGCGCTTCCTCTGTGATGCCATAGCCATCCTCGGAAAAAAAAGACTCTGGCATCATCTTCTCTTGATTAGCCACTTCGTCGAGAGGTGCTGTGCCAATCTTCCACTCATAGGGAGAATCGCTGACTCGGACGATGGTAGGCATTAGGGCGTTTTTGCCCTCCATTGCGAGATTAACCGCAGACTCGCCAAGTGCATAAGCCTGCTCGAGGTCAGTTCGGCTTGCAATATGGCGAGCTGAACGCTGCAAATAATCGGCGACCGCCCAATGATATTTGTACCCGTGAGCTTGTTTGATGATGTTCGCCAATTTGGGGGCTAGACCGCCGAGCTGAACGTGACCAAACGCATCGCGAGAGGTAGACCCTGACAATAGCTGTCCGTCAGCGGTCTGCGTGCCCTCAGAAGCAACGATGACACAGAACCCGAATTTCTCGACGGTCTCTTTTGTCTTCGCAAGAAACCGCGCTTCATCGAAGGCAATTTCGGGGAACAGAATAATATGGGGTGCTTCGGCTTCAGATCGTGATGCGAGTCCTGCTGCCCCGGCAATCCAGCCCGCATGACGACCCATGACCTCCAAAATAAATATTTTTGTGGATGTGGCGCACATCGACGCAATGTCAAAGGCAGCCTCTCTTGTTGATAGCGCCACGTACTTCGCTACGGATCCGAAGCCAGGGCAGTTATCGGTAAAAGGGAGATCGTTGTCGATGGTCTTAGGGACATGGACTGCCTGAAGCGGGAACCCCATCTTCGCACCGATCTCTGAGACCTTTTGGCAGGTGTCAGCCGAGTCCCCGCCGCCGTTGTAGAAGAAGTAGCGGATATTGTGAGCCTTGAAGACTTCGATCAGTCGCTCGTATTCCGCACGATTTTCGTCGATACCTTTGAGCTTGTAGCGGCAGGAGCCAAACGCACCTGATGGCGTTGTCATCAGGCCATCAATCGACGCCTGTGATTCAAGAGAAATATCGATCAGTTCCTCGCGGAGCGCCCCGAGGATTCCGTTCTGTCCTGCGTATACCTTGCCAATTTTTTCGGGGAATAGCGCTGCAGTATTAATCACACCTGCGGCACTTGCATTGATGACGGCAGTTACGCCTCCTGATTGAGCATAAAAGGCGTTTGGCGCCGGATCTGCAGGCATAATTTCTCCTAATGCGGCTGGCTTAAGATCTTGATAGACATGATACGCTTACTTCAGCAATTTGGAGCGGTAGATGTCGTCACGCGTTCACATACTCGGTATTTGTGGCACCTTTATGGGGGGCGTTGCACTTCTGGCGCGCGAGCTGGGATATCAGGTCTCTGGCTCGGATGCGAATGTATACCCCCCTATGAGTACCATGCTCCGCGACGCAGGTATAGACATCGTGAATGGATATTCGTCAGAGCATCTAAATCCTGCCCCGGATCTTGTTGTCATCGGCAACGCCTTGTCACGTGGTAACGCTGCTGTCGAATACGTGCTTAACGAGGGCATACCCTATATCTCGGGACCGCAATGGCTGGGTGAACTACTCACAAATCGCTGGGTTATGGCGATCTCGGGTACCCATGGGAAGACTACGACTTCATCTATGCTGACCTGGATTCTGGAATGCGCGGGAAAAGAGCCTGGCTTCTTAGTGGGGGGGGTACCTTTCGGTTTCGAAGGCTCAGCTCGTCTTGGATCTGGACCGTTTGTAGTCGAAGCAGATGAATACGATTCAGCCTTTTTCGATAAGCGCTCAAAGTTTGTTCATTACAAGCCCAAAACCCTCGTCATCAATAATCTTGAATTTGATCACGCCGACATCTTTAGAGATTTGGGTGCAATCCAGACGCAATTTCACCATCTCATTCGATGTGTTCCTTCCGCGGGAATGATTATTGCCGCTGAAGGCGAAGCAATCGACAATGTGCTTGATCGAGGCGTATGGACCCCAACAGAACGAATGGGTGTTGGTGATGAATGTGCTTGGGCTTTTGAGGGTCTTACAGAGAGTTACAGTGAAGTCCGTATTCGAACTCCCCATGGCGAAGAAGGAGAAATCGTGTGGTCGTTGATAGGGCGTCACAATGCGGAAAATGCACTCTCGGCTGTCTCGGCTGCAGCCCATGTTGGGGTTTCGCTTCAGGTTGCCTGCGATGCATTATCAAAATTTGAAGGCGTCAAACGTCGTCTCGAGCTTCTCGGAAGGCCGGCAGGCGTCAGCGTATACGATGACTTTGCCCACCACCCAACTGCCATTGCTTCGACGCTATCAGGTATTCGAAGTGCTGTAGGCGCTGCGAGAGTTATTGCGGTTGTTGAGCTGCGGTCGAATACCATGAAGGACGGTACGCATCGCGATGCATTACTGCCAGCCACGCAAGCCGCTGATGTGGTTTTCTGGTTCCAGCCCAAGGGTTCAGACTGGTCGCTTTCGGATGCTGAAAGTGCAGGTTCAAAACATACGGTATTTAACGACGTTCAGGCCCTTCATGATACGGTAGTGACTGAGGCTAAAGCTGCCGATCATTTGGTCATAATGAGCAACGGAAGCTTTTCTGGCTTGCATCAACAGTTGCTACAATCGCTCGCGGATAATGCGACAACCACGGAGCTTTAATGTCCTCTGCTTATCAACTTGTCATAACGCGCTTTGCAAGTGCTGTTGTTGTCACTGCGCTGGTGCTGGCCGCTGTCGCATTCTCTCAGCTCGACAAGGTTCGCTTAGACGCCTCGTCCGATAGCTTGTTGCTCCAGGGTGACCCCGACCTCGCTTTCTTTGAGGAAGCAACTGAGCGCTACGAAAGCTACGAGTTTTTGATCATGACTTGGGAGCCAGATAGCCCGTTGCTAAGCGAGGCTTCCCTAGCCGGATTGGCGGCAATGGTTGCCGATCTCGAGCAGGTTAGCGGTGTGCGGTCGGTGACTTCAGCACTCGATGTGCCTTTATTGGAAAGTCCGCCCATTTCGTTAACTGATCTTTCGGATTTAGATTCGATACCTAGCCTTCGAGACCCAAATGTCGACCGCTCACTTGCGCTTCGCGAATTCACCTCGAGTCAGCTTTACAAAAATCTCGTCGTTAGCGAGGGGGGTGATCTCACCGCTGTACAGGTAACGATAGAGCCAAACAAAGAGATTGATCGGCTTGGCGATTTGCGAAAATCGTTACGAAAAGCGGTGGCTGAGGGAGCTGATGCGAGCGCCGAGCGTGAACTCGCTGATATCGAATTTGCCTACGATCAGGCGACACGCACCGTAAACGCAGATCGGGCAGCACTTGTAGCGGATGTGCGGTCAGTCGCTGAGAGATATCGCGACCAAAGCCGCATATTCGTCGGGGGCGTCCCCATGATCGCAGCTGACATGCTGGACTTTGTCCAGGATGATTTGGTGACCTTTGGTTCATCGATCATTCTTGTCATGATTGCTATGTTGGCGCTCATATTCCGCGATTATCGGTGGGTGTTGATCCCTATATCCGTGTGTACGCTGTCAGCGCTGCTGATGCTGGGCATTTTGGGTTACACCGACTGGCGCATGACAGTGATCTCGTCAAATTTTGTCGCAGTGCTGCTCGTTGTTGCGCTGGCTCTGGCAATACACTTGGTTGTCCGCTATCGCGAGCTAGAGGTTAAAGAACCCAATATGGCGCGGGCGGATCGTGCGGTGATGGCCGCTAAGCTGATGTTCGTTCCGTGTTTCTACACCGCAGTAACCACCATGGTTGCCTTCACCTCTCTGGTTGTGGCGGGGATAAAACCGGTTATCGATTTCGGCTGGATGATGACGGCGGGGATTGTTGTGGCGTTTTTGGTCAGTTTTTCGCTGGTGCCGGCTTTGATCACGGTGTTGCCTGACTCCGGAGCAAAAGGTGTGAGCGATACTCTGAGCATGACGCGACGTTTCGCTTCGATAGTAGAACGCTTTGGCAGTGTTGTGCTGGCGGTAACCGCGTTATTGGTGTTGCTGGTTGCACTCGGTCTATCACGCCTCCAAGTAGAAAATCGCTTTATCGATTATTTCAAAGACACCACCGAGATTTATCAAGGAATGGAACTCCTCGACTCCCGACTGGGTGGCACCATACCTCTCGATATTATTTTGTATCCGCCGATGGCGAGCGGCTCTGAAGCTGATAACAGTGAAGCAGTTGAGGTTGTTAGTTTCGATGCGATGTCTGCAGACGATAGTTTCGCGGGCGGTGATGAGGGGTTCGTCGACGATTTTGCTGAGGGCGATTTTGACGAGAGCTCGGACAGCGACGAGGAGGACCTTTGGGGTGATGACCCCTTTGGTGAGGATGTCTCGTTTGCCGACGAGAACTCTGCGGAGATTGGTTACTGGTTCACCTTAGAGGGTCGCAACCTCGTTGACCAAATTCACACTATTGTTGAGGCAAGACCCGAGTCTGGGAAAGTGTTGTCGCTGTCGACGGGTTTCTCCGTCATGGATCGTCTTTATGACGATAAATTGGGGGGTGTTGAACTCGCGCTTATTGAGCGGAGCCTGCCCTCTGATGTCGCTGAGGTGTTAATCGAGCCCTACTACGATCCTGTGGAACAGCAGGCTAGGATCACGGTCCGGGCGATGGAGACGAGCAAAACGCTTAGACGTGCAGAGTATCTGGAGTCACTTTACGCACAGATTCTGGCTGATACTGGCCTTGACGAAACCCGTGTCAAATTCACCGGCTTGTTGGTGCTCTACAACAACGTGCTTCAAAGCCTCTATGCGTCGCAGATATTGACGCTCGGTGCGGTATTCGTCGCGATAGGTATTATGTTTCTTATGCTCTTTAGGTCCGTTTCGCTCGCCTTATTAGGACTGGCACCTAATATTCTTGCGGCAGGTTTAGTGCTCGGTGTGATGGGCTTGGCCGGCATTCCGCTCGATATTATGACGATTACGATTGCCGCCATTGTCGTTGGCATGGGTGTCGACAACTGCATCCATTACATCCATCGATTCAGGCGCGAGTTTGAAGTTGATGGGAACTACCGCCAGTCGATGTACCGCAGCCACTCGAGTATTGGTCGTGCGATGTACTACACCACCCTGACGGTCGTTGTCGGCTTTTCTATGCTGACACTCTCAAACTTCACGCCGAGCATTTATTTTGGTGTGCTGACTGTTATGGCGATGCTTGCTGCTGTTATGGGTGCGCTGTTGCTGCTGCCTAAACTGATCATCGCGTTTCAGCCGTTGGGTCCCGAGCGGGCCTGATGGCGCACTAATCGGATGATCGATTAATGGAGTGCAGAGCAGGGTGCGGTGCTTGTTGCATAGTCCCCGCCATTCATACTC
Source organism: Luminiphilus sp. (assembly GCA_965657765.1). Taxonomy (GTDB): domain Bacteria; phylum Pseudomonadota; class Gammaproteobacteria; order Pseudomonadales; family Halieaceae; genus Luminiphilus. The sequence continues at coordinate 18,825 of CBFHQN010000014.1, forward strand.
CGTTTTTTGGAATGCCTCAGGGTAAACCCAAAGGCGAGCGCTGTGTTCACCACAATAGGGATGGCTTATGCGCGCTTTTTGGCGATCCAAGACGTCCTGAGTGCTGCAGTCAATTTCAAGCTGAGCCCGAGTTTTGCGGGAATTCGCGAGAGGAAGCGCTACTGTTACTCACTGACCTTGAAGCGTTGAGCGACCCGCTAGGAGACAAGCGTGACTGAATTACCTCTTTTCCCTTTGGGTACCCTCTTGCTGCCCCACGGTCGTCTGCCCTTACAGATATTCGAACGCCGTTACATCGATATGATCTCCGCCTGCATGCGCGAGGGAACAGGATTCGGTGTTGTCTGGATTCGAACAGGCTCGGAAGTCGCACAGGCGTCCAAGACTAATCTTGAATTAGGCGCCTACGGCACGGTGGCGAGCATCGTTGACTGGGATCAATTACCCAACGGACTGTTGGGCATCACCATCGAGGGTGGGTCGCGCTTTCACATTCAAGAAACTTGGCGCGAGGACTCGGGCCTAAACATGGCCTCGGTTGAGATCGACCCTGCGCTTCCTGAGGTTGCACTGCCCGAGACGGGACGTTCAATGATTGATGTACTTGCAGGTTTGCAGCGCCATCCCGAAGTCAGGAAGTTGGGTATGACAGTCAACACAGGAAACGCTTGGGAAGTGTGTTTTGCGCTGTTACAGCTTTTACCCGTTGGCAGTGCAATAAAATACGAGCTACTTGGACTCAATGATATTCACGAGCTCGTTGAGGCGCTCGACGAAATACTTACTGAATTGTCTGGCTGAGTTACTCGGCCTCTGATGAGGCTTCCTCGGGCCAAGTCCATCCCCCTAAGTCCTGCCAGCGATTCACAATCCCTGCGAAGAGTTCGGCGGTTTTCTTAGCGTCATAATCTGCAGAGTGAGCTTCGCTATTACTGAATTCAATGCCAGCGCGTTTACAGGCTTGTGCCAGTACCGTATGTCCGTAGGCAAGACCTGCAAGTGTTGACGTATCGAAATGTGAGAACGGGTGGAAAGGGTTGCGTTTTATGTCGCAGCGTTCCGCGGCCGCGTTTAAAAAGCCTGCATCAAAGTGCGCGTTGTGGCCGACCAAGATCGCGCGATTACATCCGTGCTCTTTCACTTCGCGCCGAACTTCCGAAAAGATATCCCCCAGTGCAATGGCCTCCGGCACGGCTTCTCGCAGCGGATTCTCTGGATCTATGCCGGTAAATTCCAAGGCGGAGGGCTCGAGATTCGCGCCTTCAAATGGATCTACATTCCGAGCTATTGAGTGAGCTACTTCAAGATGACCTTCGTCAGTAAGCCTGAAGAAGGTGGCGGCTATTTCGAGCATCGCATCAGTCGCAGCGTTGAAACCACCGGTCTCAATGTCGACGACGACTGGCAAAAAACCTCTAAACCGATGCTTCATCCTGACTTCAGTGGAATCAGTCATCCTTCGGTTTCCAAGCGCCAAGAAAGCGTTTCGCCCGCGCGCAGCGGCGTAACCGTGCTCTCGCCGAAGCTTAAGCTCGTGGGGGAGAGTTGCCCGTCTTTTACTAAGGTGATTTCCTCCGTATTTCTGGCCTTCCCGTAGAAGTCGGGACCGAAGTGACTGGCGAAACCCTCTAGCTTATTGAGCGCGCCTTCCTCCTCGAAGACTTCTGCGTAAAACGGCATCGCAGCATGGGCTGTGTAACAGCCGGCACAGCCACAGGAAGACTCTTTGGTCTCAACGGTATGCGGTGCAGAATCTGTTCCCAAGAAGAATTTTGCATCACCCGATACAGCAGCGGCGCGAAGCGCTTCCTTGTGCGATCGGCGCTTGAGAATAGGCAGGCAGAAGAGATGCGGTCGGATGCCGCCTACTAGCATGTCGTTGCGATCAAAAAGCAGATGCTGGGGCGTAATGGTTGCGGCCACTCCATTTCGAGCTGAAGCGACGAAATCGACGGAATCCTTGGTCGTAATATGCTCCAAAATGACGCGCAGATTGGGAAACTCCTCGACTAGCGGTGCCAGTGTTCGCTCGATAAATACGGCTTCGCGATCGAAAATGTCAATGTCGTGGTCCGTGACTTCTCCGTGCACCAACAGTGGGAGATCACAAGCTTCCATGGCAGCGAGGGTTGGCTTTAACGCTTCCAAGCCCCTGACCCCGGCAGCAGAGTTTGTCGTTGCACCGGCAGGGTATAACTTAACACCGCATACATAGGGAGAGGCAGCCGCCTCCTCGATTATCGCGGGTGTTGTGGCGTCCGTTAGATAAAGGGTCATCAAGGGGTCAAAGGCAGTGCTGCCTGTGAAGGCAGACATTATACGACTTCGATAAGCGTCCGCGTCGGCCAGTGTTATGACGGGTGGTGTCAGGTTGGGCATGACAACCGCGCGATTTGCCCAGGCAGCAACATCGTTGACGGTTCGGTTGAGCATGGCGCCATCTCTCAGATGAATATGCCAATCGTCGGGTTTAGTGATGGTGATGCGAGACATTTGAAGCCCTTTTACGGTTTGCCCGCATAGTTTAGCAGTGATCGACTGTCCATCGGGCATCAGCGCGCGTAAACTTCACAGCCTAATTAGGGAGTAATCAATGAGCAACGTTAATAAGGTCGTGCTCGCCTATTCAGGTGGTCTCGACACCTCGGTTATCGTCCGATGGCTACAAGATACTTATGACTGTGAGGTTGTTACCTTCACCGCCGATATTGGGCAGGGTGAAGAGGTCGAGCCTGCTAGGGCAAAGGCAGAAGCGCTGGGCGTCAAAGAAATTTATATTGATGATTTGAAAGAGGAGTTTGTCCGCGATTTCGTCTTTCCCATGTTCCGTGCGAATACGATCTACGAGGGTGAGTACCTTCTGGGAACATCGATCGCACGACCGCTGATTGCTAAGCGCTTAGTGGAGATTGCCAACGAAACCGGTGCTGATGCGATTTCTCATGGTGCGACTGGTAAGGGCAACGATCAGATTCGATTTGAGCTGGGTGCTTATGCGCTCAAGCCGGGGATCCAAGTTATTGCGCCCTGGCGGGAGTGGGATCTCAACTCGCGCGAGTCGCTAATGGCTTACTGTGCGGAGCGCGACATTCCGGTTGATTTTTCCGGTGCGTCTAAAAAGTCGCCCTATTCGATGGACGCTAATCTACTGCATATTTCCTATGAAGGCGGGGTACTTGAAGACCCTTGGTGTCCCCCCGAGGAGTCAATGTGGCGCTGGTCTGTCTCTCCCGAGCAGGCACCCGAGACAGGCCACGAGTTGACGTTGACGTTTAAGCACGGCGATGTAGTTGCCATCGATGATCAGGCCATGTCTCCAGCAAGCGTGCTCGCGCACTTGAATCAGGTGGGCGGCGCTCACGGTGTTGGTCGGCTCGATATCGTTGAGAACCGCTACGTCGGAATGAAATCCCGCGGTTGTTATGAAACTCCCGGTGGCACGATTTTGTTGCGTGCCCACCGCGCCATTGAGTCCATTACACTTGATCGCGAAGTCGCGCACTTAAAAGACGAGCTCATGCCGCGCTATGCCAAACTGATTTACAACGGCTACTGGTGGGCGCCAGAGCGCCTCATGCTGCAAAAAGCCATTGATGAGTCTCAAACGGTGGTCAACGGCGAGGTTCGCGTAAGGCTTTATAAAGGTAATGTGACGGTGACTGGAAGACGCTCGTCTGACACGTTATTCGATGACGCGATTGCGACATTCGAAGACGATGCTGGGAAGTACGATCAAGCCGATGCAGAGGGCTTTATTAAGCTTAATGCACTGCGCTTAAGGATCGCCGCTGAGCGAGGACGGTCAGCGCTGGGAGATTAGCCGCATACACAGTATCTTGTGAAGATAAGTGGTAAGGAAGAAGTTATGAATAACAATACGTCGCCCGAAATGGCTATCCACACCAATATCATGATTGTGGGTGCGGGACTTTCTGGAATTGGTGCTGCGGTTCACCTTCAGAAAAGTTGTCCTGATCGAGATTACATGCTTTTAGAGCGGAGAGAGGCCATTGGTGGTACGTGGGACCTTTTCCGTTACCCGGGTATTCGCTCTGATTCAGACATGCACACCCTCGGTTACAACTTTAAGCCCTGGCGAGCTGAAAAAGCGATCGCCGACGGATCTGCGATCTGGAATTACGTTAATGAGACAGCCGATGAGTATGGCATTCGAGATAAGGTGCGTTTTGGGCAGAAGATGATTGGCGCTTCTTGGTCGTCGGAGTCGGCAACGTGGTTATTAACGGTCGATGCTGGTGGTGAGACTGTTTACTACACGTGTAATTTTCTTTTGATGTGTTCTGGCTACTACAACTACGACTCGGGTCATCAACCCGAGTTTGAAGGATGCGAAAACTTCAAGGGTACATGGGTGCATCCGCAGTTTTGGCCTGAAGATCTCGATCACACGGGCAAGAAAGTGGTCGTGATCGGCTCGGGCGCTACTGCCATGACCTTGGTTCCCAATATGTCGACGAAGGCCGAAAAGGTAACGATGATTCAGCGATCGCCCACCTATGTAGTTTCGCGTCCATCGGTGGATAGGATTGCTAATTTCCTGAGAGCGATACTGCCATCAAGCTGGGCTTACGGTGTCGTTAGATTTAAAAACACTGTTGGTCAGCAATTTTTGTACAACCGAACGCGTACCAAGCCCGAGAAAGTAACAAAGATGCTCTTGGATGAGGTTGAGAAGGCCGTTGGTGATGTTGTGGACGTGAAGAAGCACTTCACTCCGATGTATAAACCTTGGGATCAGCGGTTGTGCCTGGTGCCCGACGACGATCTATTTACCGCGCTTCGCTCGGGTAAGGCTGACGTCGTGACCGACACGATTTCGCACATTGACGAAACGGGTGTGGTGACAGACTCCGGTGAGCACGTTGAAGCGGACATCATTGTCTCTGCAACCGGTATCGAACTTCTTAACCTAGGTGGCGCGGACTTTGTGGTTGACGGCAAGCCCGTCAACTTCGCGGATGAGTGGACTTACAAGGGCGTCATGTGTTCAAACATCCCCAACATGGTTCAGACCTTTGGCTATATCAATGCTTCTTGGACACTCCGTGCCGACTTGACGGCCGAGTGGGTGTGTCGCGTGCTAAATCACATGGACGAGTTTGGTTACGACCAGGCGACTCCGCGCATCCCCGAGATCCTCGCGCGGACCATGGAGAAGCGTTACTGGATTCACGATTTCTCAGCCGGTTATATGCAACGCATGCTGCCGAAAATGCCGCGTCAGGGCACACAACTCCCTTGGGTTAATCCTCAGAACTATCGCAAAGATAGGAAGATGTTCCGTGATGCGGCAATCGCCGACGGCGCACTCATATTCACCTCACGCGAGGTAGAGAGTGATCAATTGAGGGCGGCTGGTTAACCGCTGTGGATCGCACCCTGCAAGAGACGTGGATTGACTGCCCATACTGTTGGGAGTCCATTGGTGTGCTTCTTAACCCGGAAGATGTGGGGCAGGAGTACGTCGAAGACTGCCAGGTGTGCTGTAGACCTATTGAGTTTATGGTTCAACAAACGGGTATGGGCGAACTTCAGGCGTCGGTCTCAAGCGACGATTATTGAGTGCTAGTCGTTTAGGGCCAATCAGCAAACGTTAGGCACTGGAAATGAGTCACTGAAGGATAGTTACTGAGGCATAGTCACTGCCAGTGAGCCTCCGTGAGTCAGCCACGCTTTAAATCTCTACCGACTGGCGACACAATAAAAGATCAAGTTTTATGTTGTATGCAGATCGTTAATTTTGCGCTGCTAGCTCTGCTCTGGTTGGCGGCCATGGCAAATTGCTCGAATGGGTAGTGGAGATCACCATGACGTTTAAACATCTCAAAGCTCGAGGGATACAACTTTTATTTTCGCTTATTGGGCTATTAGCTCTGACGCTTGATGTCGGCGCGAGTGAGCGCAAGATCGAAGCGGAAGTGCTTCTTAAGTCAACCAAAGACTGGCGAGGCGTCACGTTGCCACCTTACAGTGAAGGTCAACCTGAAGTAACGGTTGCTAAAATCACGATACCCGCGGGCATGGCGCTTCCACTGCACGAGCATCCTTATATGACCGCCGGTGTTGTTGCTCAGGGCACTATTGAGGTTCGAACTGATTTGGGTGATACCCACATCGCGCGAGCAGGTGACGCGGTGATAGAGCTCGTCAACCAAGCACACGGCGGTGCCAATATCGGCGAGGAAGACGCCGTTATTCTCGTGGTTTATGCGGGGGTCGAAGGCCAGCCCATAACTGTACCGCTTGCAACCCCTTAAGCTCGTGCTTATGTCACTCAACCCAAGACTATTGGCACTCAATCCAGATGAGTAGCGCGTTTCCTGGTTAAAAAATCTACCCATGTTGTCGATGAATGGGTGCGTGCATGTCCCGGTTGTGGAAGGTTCGGCTCTTGTAGCTATGCGGTGACGGTGGAATGTGCCGCGCATTTTATTCGCGATAATCACTGTGCGTATGATCTTTGAGCGTAGAAATCTATCCCAAGAGTCTTATTTGTAAGCCAGCGGTGTCGATCTCGAGAAAAGTGTTGAACTTAGCTGCGCGCAGCTGAAGAGGGTAATGCTTGAGACTAGTGAAAGTCTCGCGACTTAACCGCGAGCTCGCTTAGCGCACTGCTGTGGTCGTATAGGCCGCTGGCAATAACGTGCGTGACGCCGTCTCGTGACTCTACGGTACCTTTGACTAGGAGCAGTTGTGCGGTCATCAGGGCTGCTCTAAAACGCTCTTGAATTTTTGGCCATACGACCACGTTGATGTTGCCGGTCTCGTCTTCCAGCGTTAGGAAGACGACACCTGAGGCAGTGCCTGGACGCTGTCTGCAGGTAACCAATCCTGCGGTGCGAACAAAACGCTGACTTCCCATATTGATTAGCTCAGTTTGTTTACGACACTGACTGAAGGGCTTTTGCTGGCGAAGCAATGCTAACGGGTGCGAGCGCAGGGTTAGGCCTGTGCTCTGATAATCAAAGATAACGTTCTCTGTGGTTGATGGCGCTGTAATCGCGCTAGCGTCATCGTGGTCATACGCATGTGTTTCCGGCAGTAAAGGACGTGAATCTTTAACCGCCATAATCGCCCAATGCGTTTGGTGCCGATTGCCTGTAAGCGCTCGTAACGCATCAGCCGCGGAGAGTGCCTCTAGATCGTCCTTGCCGAGTTTCGCGCGTCGCTTCACATCCAAAATAGAAATAAACTGGCCACTTCGACGTGCGTCGATAAGTTGCTCTGCGCCGCGTTTAGTTAACCCTTTTACTAGCCTCAAGCCGAGCTGTATCACATCCCTTTGCTGTGGACCGCCGTCAATTAAGCGGTGATCCCAATCGCTGGCATTAACGTCGATGGGTAAGCTCTTAACACCATGTCGATCAGCATCCTGGACGAGCTGTGAGGGTGAGTAAAAGCCCATGGGCTGACTGTTTAGTAGCCCAACGTAAAAGGCGCCGGGGTAGTGACGTTTCAGCCACGCTGAGACGTAGGCTAGTAAGGCAAAACTTGCCGAGTGTGACTCAGGAAATCCATAACCACCAAAACCTTTGATTTGACTAAATAGCTGATCGGCAAACTCGGGGCTATAACCCCGTTTCAACATGCCTGCTTTTAACTTGTGCTCAAAGGTCAGTAGCTTACTGTTGCGCCCCCAGTTCGTGATGGCGCGCCGAAGCGAATCGGCCTCTCCACCGCTGAAGCCTGCTGCAACCATTGCGAGTCGAATCACCTGCTCTTGAAAGATAGGCACACCTAGGGTGCTTTCTAACACCGATTGGATGGCCGGGTCTGGATAGGTAATCGGTTCTAGCCCTGCGCGCCTGCGAAGATAGGGGTGCACCATGTCACCTTGGATCGGACCTGGTCGGACAATAGCAATTTCGATGACAAGATCGTAAAAGCATTTGGGCTTTAGTCTTGGCAGCATCGACATTTGAGCACGCGATTCGATTTGGAAAACGCCCAATGAATCGCCTGTTTGAAGCATCCTAAACGTTGCCTGATCGTCGTTAGGGATATCTTGAATGCGCGTGATGGCCGGATTTCTTCGCTGGACGAGCGCGAGTGACTTCTTGATTGCTGAGAGCATCCCCAACGCCAAGATATCTACCTTCAGCAACCCTAGTGATTCGATGTCCTCTTTGTCCCACTGAATAACAGTCCGGTCGGGCATGCTGGCATTTTCCACTGGCACCAAGTTTGAGATAGGGCCACGGCTAATAACAAATCCGCCAACGTGCTGAGATAAATGTCTGGGGAATCCCAGTATTTGCTGTGTCATGCGCAGGAAGATATCAGCCTGCTGACTGCTAGCCTGTATACCTTGCTCTTTAAATTTGGTGGTGAGCTCGCGCTCACGATTCCACCAGGCGAGCGATTTTGCCAAGTCTTCGACGAAGACTGAATCCATGCCTAGCGCTTTACCAACATCACGGACCGCACTTCGAGAACGGTAGGTAATGACCGTCGCGGCAAGCGCAGCACGTCGGCGCGTGTACTTTTGATAGATATATTGAATGACTTCTTCGCGGCGCTCGTGCTCAAAATCAACGTCGATATCGGGTGGCTCATCACGCTCACGAGAGATAAAGCGTTCAAAGAGCAAGGAGACCTGCTCGGGTGAAACCTCGGTAATGTGTAGGCAGTAACAAACAACTGAGTTGGCTGCTGATCCTCGTCCCTGACACAATATGCCCCGCTTGCGCGCGAAATTGACAATGTCGTATACCGTCAGAAAGTAGTACTCGTAATTAAGCTCGGTAATGAGGGCAAGTTCGCGCTCAATCCGCTCGTGAATGGCGGAGGGTACTCCCTGTGGCCAGCGCTTAGACGCTCCCTGCGATACGCAGTCGCGCAAATAACTATTTGCAGTGTGGCCCTTGGGTACAACTTCCTCGGGATATTCGTAGCGGAGTTCGTCAAGGCTGAAGTTACAGCGTTGAGCCAAACGCAGCGTTTCGCCAATAAGCGCCTGAGGATAGAGCGGGATTAGTTTGTCGAGCCGTCTTAGGTGCTGCTGACTATTCGGCAGTCGTAGCGGACCTAAGTCCTGTATCGCTGTGTTGTGGCGTATTGCGGTGACAACATCATGAAGCATTTTGCGGCTCGCTGAATGCATTTCAACGCTGCCGCAAGCGAGTGTTGGAACGTCCATTTCATCCGCCAGTGTTTGTATCTCTTCGAGTCTCAATAAGTCGTCATGTCTTAAGAGCTGATGGATGCCAATCCAAAATCGATCCGGACAACGTCGTGCAAGCGCCTCTGCGTGATGGCGCTCTGCAGCAATATCGCTAGGTAACCAAATGATGAAGCAGCGTTTTAAGTGGAAGTAGATATCTCTTAGGTGAGTGAGGTACTGACCTTTTTCACTGCGCCGTCTAGATCGACTGATCAGGCTGGACAATTCGCCGTAGGCCGCCCGTGAGGGCGCAATGGCAACGAGTTTCAAGCCTTCGCTGATTGTGAATTCGCTGCCAATAATGATTTTGAAGTTGAGTTCTTTGGCTGTCACATGCGCTTTAAC
>CBFHQN010000015.1:0-27765 GCA_965657765.1 Luminiphilus sp.
AGAGAGATGCAGTGATATCGGGACAAGCAGTGGCTGCCTCGCAAGTCCATTTTCGGCTCGTGCTGCTTTTAATCTCTCGTACGTTATTCGTTCATGCGCTGCGTGAGCGTCTACCAACACCATGCCGTTGGCATTTTGCGCAACGATGTAAGCCCCGTGCAAATGAGCGACGGCAAACCCAAGTGGTGGTACCTCACCCGCAGAAACCTTCGTCGTTAACAAACTTTGAGGTACAAGCCCTACCGCTGACCTTCGCAAAGCCACTGACTGAGACGCTGAGCCGATAGAGTCCTTAATCCATGAACCGCCCATACTCACTAGCGAAGCACTCTCGACACCCGATGTCTCTCCTCTTGAAGAGTTTGCATCGGCAGAACCGTTTGTCGGGATGTCGAGACCCATGGACACCTGTTCGAATGAGCTCTCGGGAAGATCGCTGACGTTGGCCTCGTTTGCCTGGTCGCCCGGTCTTACCTCGGCCAGCGTCCGCCCTAAAGTACTGAACACAAAACCATGTACCGATCGACTATCTCGAAACCTCACTTCGTGCTTCGTAGGATGAACATTGACGTCCACTCGATTGGCGTCGAGCTCCAAGAAAAGTACGTAAGCCGGATGTCTTGCGCCGTAGAGAACGTCCCGGTACGCCTGACGGACTGCGTGTGTGATCACCTTATCTTTGACGACCCGGCCATTTACAAAGAAATACTGCAGATCCGCCTGCGCGCGCGAAAAGGTTGGGAGACCCACCCAACCGCGCAGCGATAGCCCATGAGCCACACGGTCAACCACCACGCTCTGGTGTGCAAAGGCCTCACCACACACGCCAATGACACGGCGTTGCAGATCTGCATCTGCGGAGCCGGCGGGAAGTCTTTGGACGACCTTGCCGTTGTGCGACAACACAAAGGCGACCTCAGGATGCGCGAGCGCAGTTCGCTTCACCACTTCCTCGATACGCGCGTACTCCGTGCGCTCCGTACGCAGAAACTTCCGCCGAGCAGGGGTGTTATAGAACAGATCTCGAATATCAAGCGTCGTGCCCCGAGGATGTGCCTGCGGCGAAATACTCACCTGCATCTCGCGCCCCTCGCAGTACGCAGAACGGCCGTTCGCCGGCAGATCGGAGGTATTGGAGGTGATCGAGAGTTTTGAAACGGAAGCGATGGATGCCAATGCCTCTCCCCGAAACCCAAGCGTTGCGACAGCCTCCAAGTCATCGATAGAAGCTATTTTACTGGTAGCGTGACGCGCCAGCGCTAAAGGCAGGTCCTCGTCAGCAATACCAATTCCATTATCGGTGATCCGAATGCGCTTAACGCCACCCTCTTCGATATCGACCGAGACCACACTAGCTTGTGCATCGATGGCATTTTCCAGCAACTCCTTCACCACGGACGCGGGTCGCTCAACGACCTCACCTGCGGCGATTTGGTTCGCAAGTCGATTGTCGAGCTGGCGGATTTTAGGCGCTGTCATTAGCCGGACTCCGGCAATTTAAGCACCTGGCCGACCCGAATAGTGCTTGAGCTCAGCGAGTTCATTGAACGCAAGTCGCGGACGGAAACGTCATATCGACGCGCAATTTCGGACAGCGTGTCGCCACGGCCAACGGTTACTGTTCGGACCGTTCCGCTGCTATCAGACCTGCGGGCGAATAAGGTTCCCGGCGGTGGATAGGCTTCAAACCAGCGATCTACACCACGATAAACAGCAGACGCCATTTTTTCTTGATAAGCGGCGCTATTGAGTGATTTCGCTTCCTTGGGGTTGGAGATAAACCCGGTCTCGACAAGTATTGAAGGAATGTCTGGCGACTTTAGTACCGAGAACGCTGCCTGCTCTACTTGCTTTTTATGCAGTCTCGCGAAACCGCCCATTTCCTCCAGCACCTCTTTGCCAACACTCAAACTGGAGTCCAAGGTTGCTGTCATCGATAAATCTGTTAGGACGCCCGCGAGTACATCGTCCATTTCCGAAACTGCAACACCGCCAACCAAGTCAGCCGCATTTTCTTTGTCGGCTAAAAATTGTGCCGCAGTTGACGAGGCTCCACGGGTGGAAAGCGCATAAACGGAGGCGCCATTGGCTGAGGGATGCGTAAAAGCGTCCGCATGGATCGATACAAATAGATCAGCTTGATGTTTGCGCGCCAATTCACGGCGCCCTTTTAAGCTTACGTAATAGTCACCCGAGCGAATCATGACAGGGCGATAGTTGGGCGAGGCCTCCAACTTTTTCTTCAATCGCTTGGCGATGGCCAGGACCACGGTCTTTTCTCTCAGCTTATTAGGGCCCGAAGCCCCAGGGTCCTCCCCACCGTGCCCGGCATCAATTGCAACCACAACGGGGCGGCGCTTATCGACTTGCTGAACGGTCTTCGCAGGTTTTTTGGGTGCCTCAGCTTTCTCTTTGGAAGCGGTGTCATACAGATCGAGTACTAATCGATGACCTGTGCGCTCGTTGGGTTTTAGCTCGAAACTCGACGGCTCAATTTTGGCTGCGAGATCAAACACCACACGCAAATCCTCACCGCCACGAATTCCGGATCTGACCCGCGTAATCGGTGTTCCCTCAAGCGGCAGGTCGGTTAAAAGCCCTTGGAGCGCTGCCCCCTTCACGTCTAAAACAAGTCTGTCCGGCCCCTGCAACTCCATCACGCTGTGTGTCGTAGGACCAGAGAGATCGAGAACGATACGGGTGTGGTCTGGCGCGCGCCACAAACGGACATCTTTAACTTCAACGGTGGCGCTCGCCTCTGCCACGATAAAGAAAAGGGCCGCAACGGCTGTTAACACATGGTGGAATAACCTAACAAATCGACTCATGCGCTCCGCGCCTCAAAACGATCGAGGATGAGTTCACCCTTTTCGGTATCGGCCGTCAGCGAGACTTCCCGACCACCCCTTGTCTCACTGAGCGAGATCGTTAGATCTGCAATGGGCAACCATCCTTCGCCACGACTCGGCCACTCGATAAATAAGATAGCATTTGCCGCGAGGTAATCTCGAAAGCCCAGATATTCGAGCTCTTCTGGATCGGAGAGACGGTAGAGGTCGAAATGACAAAACTGCTGCCCACTTGAAAGAAGGTAAGGTTCGCACAACGTGTAGGTCGGGCTTTTAACTGCGCCCTCGTGACCCTGGGCTCGGAGCACACCGCGGGTAAGCGTTGTCTTGCCGGCACCGAGATCGCCCTCGAGAAAGATAACTGTGCCCGGCAAGAGAGCAGCGCTCAATGCGCTCCCCAATGCAACGGTTTCGTTCTCGTCTTTCAAGAAGGCCATAACGGGTGCTTCGATCTCCATGCGCGGAGTGTACCTTGCTCAACCCCTTATCTGTCACAATGTTTCAGTGAAAACCGAGAACGACAACGAATTAATCGCAACCATTAGAAACTGGGCAGCAGAACTGGGGTTCCAGGATATCGGCTTCACCGGTGTCGACTTGGGTGCACACGAGGGCTATCTGCAAAAATGGCTCGACGCTGGATATGAAGGCACCATGGATTGGATGGCGCGCCATGGCACCAAACGTAGCCGCCCCGACGAATTGGTTCCCGGCACCTGCACCGTCATATCTTGCCGAATGGATTACCTTCCCGAGGCGGAAGATTCGTGGGGGGTGATTGCGTCTAGCGAGAAGGGGTTTATATCCCGATATGCACTGGGACGCGACTATCACAAGCTAATACGGAGCAGGTTGGCAAAGCTGGCTGAGCGAATTCGAACGGAGCTCTCCTCTGGAGAATTCCGAGCGTTTGTAGATAGTGCACCGGTGCTAGAGCGTGCTATTGCAGAACGGGCAGGCATGGGCTGGATCGCAAAGAACAGCATGCTCATCAACGAATCGGCTGGGTCCTGGTTTTTTCTCGGCGAAATATATACCGACATACCACTGCCTTATTCCGAGCCAAAGCGAGAGAAGCACTGTGGCAGTTGCAGTGCCTGCCTAGAAGTCTGCCCAACGGATGCGTTTGTGGCGCCGTTTGTCTTGGATGCGCGGCGCTGCATTTCCTATCTCACCATCGAGCACAAAGGTTCTATAGACCCTGAATTGCGATCAAAAATGGGCAATCGCATCTATGGGTGCGACGACTGCCAACTGGTCTGCCCTTGGAATAAGTTCGCATCGATTAGCAAAGAGCCCGATTTCGAACCCCGCGGCGATCTTGCCAACCCCGATCTTGTGTCGTTATTTGCATGGAGCAAGGACGAGTTCGAGCAGCGACTGCAAGGTTCGCCTATCCGCCGCATCGGACACGAGCGTTGGCTGCGCAACATTGCCGTCGCGCTGGGAAATGCCGAAACATCAGACTTGGTCATCAGTGCCTTAAGAGCCCGAGCGGACCATCCCTCAGAAATCGTTCGGGAACACGTCGATTGGGCGCTGAGCCGGCATCAATTGGCGGAGCAGCACTGAATCTAAGTCAATATTTGAGGAGCACTCTCTCATAGCGAACGCTTTCGCGATCACAGCGCTCCCGATTACAGCGCCGAGGAGTCCCGATAGCCAGGTCGCGAAGGCAGTAGTAACGCCAAAGGCCCAGTCAACTAGGCTGTCGCTTCATCACGCTATGACTATTAGACGCAGTCATTCTGCAAGGCCCTACTCAGCTCGGATGAGGTGCTCGCGGTAGTACCGCAACTCCTCAATCGATTCGCGGATATCTGCCAAGGCTTCGTGGGCGTTTTGCTTGGGGTGGGCAGGAAGATCTGCCCGCCAGTAACCTGCAAGCAGCTTGAGCGTTGTCACATCGAGATTTCTGTAGTGAAAAAACGCCTCGAGCTCCGGCATATGCCTCGCCATAAAGCGGCGGTCCTGACCGATTGAGTTTCCACACATTGGAGAGGTACTGGGCTGGACCCACTCTCTGAAGAATTCCAGGGTCAGTGCAGTGGCAGCCGCTTCATCGACAGAGCTCGCGCGCACTCTATCAACCAAACCAGATTCGCCATGCGTGCGGGTATTCCACTCGTCCATCTTTGCAAGCGTAGCGTCGCTCTGATGGATGGCAATCACGGGACCCTCCGCCAGCACCTCTAAATCTTTGGTCGTCACGATACTGGCGATTTCAATGACGACATCGGTGTCAGGGTCGAGTCCCGTCATCTCCATATCAACCCAAATTAGCTGTTGCTCGTTCGTCATGAACCACTGCTCCACAAAAATAGTTAATTCCCAACAACAGGATCATTGCGACAGGTTACACTGAACGAATGGCAAATCGGCGACTAACGGACAGGCAGCGACGGCAAATCGAGCAAAATGCGGAGAAACGCAGGGAGAGTTCGTTGCTGGGTGAGGGAGAAGACCTCGAGGGCATCATCATCGCACGCTTTAGCAAAGCTGCCGTTGTGATGGATGAACAGCATGAAGTGCATCGCTGTCACCTGCGACCCAATCTTGCCCACCTCGTCGCTGGAGATCGTGTTCTCTGGCAAAAAAACGAACAGGGCGCTGTTGTCTCAACACAACTCGAACGTCAATCGGAAATAAAACGACCCGATGTTCGCGGGCAGCTCAAAGCAGTGGCAGCTAATGTCGATCTCATCATCATCGTGATCGCACCCGAGCCTGAACCCTTTGGCAATTTAATCGATCGTTACTTGGTCGCAGCCCATCTCGAAGGCATTGAGACGGTTATTGCACTTAATAAGTCAGACCTTGTGGCATCTAACCCTGAGAGCCGAGCACTCTTGAATCGCTACAAAGCGATTGGACATTCGATCATCGAAACCAGTCCAGATGACGAATCGACAAAAGCCCTAAGGGATATGTTAGGGGGACAAACAGCGGTCTTTGTGGGACAAAGTGGCGTTGGTAAATCATCGATGATCAACCGATTGATACCTGACCAAGAGCTTCGCGTCGGCGCACTGTCCGAGAGCGTTCTCAAAGGCAAGCACACCACAACAACGACCGAGGTATTCCGACGACCGGAGGGTGGTCTGATCATCGATTCGCCCGGAATACGCGAGTTCGGCCTACAGCACGTTGCAGCCGAGGATGTAGCGCCGGGCTTTCGAGACCTTCAGCCGTTCATAGACCGATGCAAATACCGAGACTGCCGGCACTTGGTTGAGCAAGGCTGCGCGGTACTTGCTGCATTGGAGAGCGGAGACCTAGCCCAGGATCGCTACGACAGCTTCGTCAATATCGTTAATGACATTACCAACAAATCGCATTGATTTAGTTTTTTATCATAAACTGAGCACATGACGATCTACGGTGTGTCTCTAAAAGCGCCTCTCGCGCAGTCATTACTTGCCAGTTTTGCGGCGTTTATTCCCATCGCCGCGCCGGTGCACGCTCAGCAGGACACGGTGACAGATGACGAGACCGCTAGCCAAGTGCTGAATGAGGAAGCGTTAGAGTCCCCGGAATCAGGCTGGGTAGATTCCAGCCACCGTTTCGCAACTGATCAAACAATGGCCGTCACACGTTGGGTTGATGGCTTTTTTGGCGACGTTGAGGGTGATGCGGAAACGGCGGAATCGCGGTTAAGGGTTAAGGTCAGTACTCAGTGGGACGAGCGCTTCCCGAATCAAAATCGTGTCACAGTTGGCGGAAAAATTGACCTGCCTAGACTCGCAAATCGCGTCGATCTCGTTTTCAGAGGCGATGATCCTGACGAACTTATTCGCGGCGACCAGAACGACCCCTCGCAGAGTCAGGTGGGCATTCAAGTCAATTTGGATGAGAGTGACAGCGGCAAGCATCGCACCGATCTCACCGTGGGACTGTCGAGCTCGGGACCAAAACCGGGATTTAAATATCGGTATCACACAATGTTTGACGCCAACACGGCACTTCGATTTTCCCAGCGTGCACAGTACGACCTTGACGACGGGGCTTACGCGACAACCAAGCTCGACGTCGACTATGTGTTATCCGACACATCTCTTCTCAGGACACAGAACCGCGTCTTGTTGGGCAGGGATGCTGAGGGCGCCGAGTGGTCAACGAATTTGGGCAGAGTACGACAGTGGACCAATGCAGACGGGTTTGAGCGCGCATCGTTCTTATACTTGGAGGTTCAGGGACAAACTAAACCACACAGCTACATCAACAATTATCAGCTGGGTTTGCGCTTCAGAGCCCAAGCCTTGCGCACATTTTTGTTCTTCGAACTCGAACCCACCTTTAATTACCGCGTTGATGAACCTGATGCCTCAAGAAAAGGAGCGTGGGCTCTCGAAGCGAGAATCGAATTTCTTCTCTTTGACTAGGTTGATCAGTGGTCTGCGCACTCAAAAGCGTGTTCTGCCTGACTCGAGCTAACGTTCTAAGCGACGACCACCGGATAGCTAAATTACCAACCATTAAAGGCCACAATTGCTTGTTTGCTACGATGTATCGCTACATTTACGAGAGTTCCCCTAGGGCGTTTATAGAGCGAAACGCCGTTAACAAAGCTTTCTCTCTATTTGGCTCGGGGAATCCACCAATGACTCTCTGCGTCCCAAACTCATGGCAGGGCAAGAGCCTACGTATGCCAGCGGAAAATATCCGCAGAATGCGACTACAAGTTTTCTTCAGCAAACGCCGCGAGCCGCGATCTTACAATCCCGTTGATGTGCATGATCCCTGCGTGAGGATAGGGTTTTGCACGTTCCACCAAATAGGTTAACCCCGAGGTCAGCGGCGAGATGTATTTGTTATCGATCTGCGCGAGGTTTCCCAACACCACAATTTTTGAGTCAGCGCCCACGCGACTAATGATCGATTTTAGCTGAAACTGTGTTAGCCCTTGCGACTCATCGATGATGATGTACGCACCATTGAAGGAGCGACCGCGCATAAAGTTCAATGACTTAAACTGAATATTTGCACGTTCCTTGACGTAATCAATACTGCCAAAGGAGCACTCGTCGGCGCCGTGCAAAATCTCTAGGTTGTCGTCGAAGGCAGCAAGCCACGGTGCCATCTTCTCCTCTTCGGTCCCTGGTAAGAAGCCTATTTCCTCGGCCATCGGCGGTGTCGATCTAGCAACAATCAGCTTGTTGTACTTCTTTTGCTCGAGAATTGCGTGCAGTCCATAGGCTAGCGCCAGCAGGGTCTTCCCCGATCCTGCGGGCCCGGTTAACACGGTCATATCTAAGTCGTCGTTATCTAACAGGCGCATCGCCATTGCCTGTTCTAAATTTCTCGGGGTCAATCCCCAGAACCGCTGATTCATGAGATTGTCGCGGCTGTCCACAGCCACATAAACGAAATCCGCATCCACGTGATCAACGAAGGAAATGAATCCATTATCATCGTACAAAAACTGATTGGGATAGGCCTCGGGCAGCTCGACACGAGGAATACGATGCAACGTGATGTTATCTTCTCTGACCGTATCTACTTCTAAAATGCCGTCCCAAAAATCACCCGCACTTTTCTTGTAGCCCGTTGCCAAAAGGTCAATATCATCAAGCACGCGGTCGTGTCGGTAATCCTCAACGTGCTCTAAACCCGAACCTTTAGCCTTTATCCGCATGTTGATGTCTTTCGTCACCAGACAAACAAACTCGTCAGGGTGCTCGCTCTGGTATTTGAGGGCGACGTTGATGATGCGATTGTCATTCGCCTGGTCTTGAGTGCTATCCAAAAACGGCACGTTGTCATCTGCGTCGAGTAACTGGTCCGGAAAAATCGCAAGCCGACCGAGGTCTCCCGATAGCGTTGAGCCAGGAATATCCACGCCTGCTTGGATCGCTTGAGGCGCTGCCGATCCAACGACTTTGTCGATCATCTGTATCGCAATTCGCGCCTCGCGACTCACCGACTTATCTCGTCTGTCTTTAATGTGATCAAGCTCTTCCAAAACGGTCATCGGAATCACGACTCGGTGTTCCGCAAAAGCCGTGATCGCCGTCGGATCGTGTAACAACACGTTGGTGTCGAGCACATAAGTCTTCACCCCTGCAGGTGCGAGCTTAGATAGGTCGTTTGGCAAAGTGACGGATTGCTGCATAGGATCTCCGGAGGCTGGATCGAAAAACGGTTACCAATTGCATCGCTCACTTTTAACTGGGCTCGCTCATGGCGCGCTGCACACGGGTTCTCGCCCAAGTTATAGAGCTTATCGAACTGGGTTTGAAAGTGAGTTTGTGGAAAAGAGCGGAATGGGAAATAGGGCGATTGAGAGTGCGTCGCTGCAACGACATCGCAGCTGTGGATGGAACGAACCGTCAACACATTTTTGCTCGGCGTCATTACCAATAAATCGTCCTACTCTCGTAATTTCGGGCCTTATTTCGCGCCCATTCAGTAAAGCCACGCCTGGTCGACATGTCAATCAACGACACGGATTTTTTCGAGCGCCGATTTTGTTCCAGATAAAAACGTGAAAAGTCACCGCCCGTCAGCTAGGATTTACCCTTTAAACCATTAACCTGCCGGGGCAATTAAAACGGTGCCGTCAACCTTTCGCCACCTGTACTTCGAAGTCAGTACTGTCAGCAGTCAGTAAAAGACCCGCGAACAGCACACACGACTGTGACTGCCAACGAGACGTCAAAACGTAAACAGTCATAAGCGATACCCAAGAGAATCACTCGAAAATGCTAAACAAAAACGCCCTCTCCCAGCTTCAGGGCCTCAAAGATCAAATCGAAGCCGAGAAAGAGTACGCAGAGGGCACGGTTAAAGCCACGCGTCATCGCTTTGGCTTTGTAGTGCTTGATGACAACCGGGAGATCTTTCTTGCACCGGACGAAATGCAGCGCGTGTTGCCAGGCGATCGCGTCTCGATTGTTATCAAGCCGGTAACGTCCAAGGACAAAAAGGCCAAAGAGCAAACCGCGGGCGAATTAGAAAAATTAATAAGCACCTCTGTGGACTGCTTCGTCGGTGAGGTTGTCCAGAAAGGTAAAGCCTTTTTTATCGCACCCGACATACCCGAGCTAGCGAATTTCACGCGATGGCTTTTCATCCCACCCAATGCGCGATCGGGAGCAAAGCACGGCGACCTCGTGCAGTGCCAGTTACAGCGACACCCCTTCCTCGACGGGAAGCCCTCGGTAAAAGTACTTCAAAACCTTGGTAACGCAAGTACCCCGGGAATTGAGAACGAGTACTGCGCTTTGCGAGCAGGCATTGCAAGATACCTCGCGAAACCCGCTGTAGCCTCGCTGGATAATGCGCTGAAGACAGGTCAGGAGAATACCGTAACGCGCACAGATTTCCGTGACCTGCCGCTCGTCAGCATTGACGCTCCCTCCACTGTCGATATTGATGATGCCATCTGTGCGCTGCCCGAAGGCGATGGCTGGAAACTGTACGTTGCGATTGCCGATCCAACCTCGGCAATCGGGCACTCCAGCGAGATGACCAAAATCGTCGCAGAGCGCGGAACCTCGCACTACTTCCACGGTGCGGCCATCCCGATGCTTCCGGACTCGGTTTCAAAGCCAGCTGCACTTGCACCGGATGAGGATCGACCCGCTATCGTCTGCCAACTGACTATCGCAGCAAGTGGCGAGACCACTGATGCCTCGGTATCACTCGGCACCGTTCGCTCAAAGGCCAAGCTGAGTTATCAGGAAGTTGACAGTGTCATGACCGATGAAACGGATCACGATTTTTCTGCAGAGATTTCCAATTTAAAAGTCTGCTTTGGGGCGCTTAGATCCTGGCGTGAGCAAAACGAACTAGTCATCGAGCACAGAACCGATTTCCGCTGGATTCTCGATGATGCGAAACAGATCAGAAGTATTGAACCCGTAGACAAACGCATCTCACAAGTTCTGGTCGAAGAGTGCATGGTGGCCGCGAACAAAGCGATCGCAAATCAACTGAAGGCGGCTGATAAGCCAGGGCCTTTCGTAACTCATGCGGGCATACGACGCGATAAAAGCGATGAAGCTAGAGAGTTTCTTACACGATACCTTCCCGAGGTGGCGGACACGGATTTTGCGACCACGGACGGTTTTCGCACGCTCATAAACAGTCTCAATGCAGCAAGCGGCGAACGCCCCCTCCGTGCAATGATTAATCGATTGATGTCGAGGGCGAGTTTTAGTGTCAAGCCAGCACCGCACATGGGTATGGCTGTAGAACTTTATACCAACGGCACTTCGCCGCTGCGCAAAGCACTGGATTACTGTGTACACCTCCAGCTCAAAGCCCTACTGGGAGACTCATCGATCAGACCGGCGCCAGCCACAGTTTTCGATGCCATCAACCAAGCAAGTGCAAAAAATCGCCAAGCGGTAACCAGCGCACAGAATTGGTTGACCTGTAACTACTTGAATAAATGTGCTGCCAACGGGGAAAACGTCTTTGAGGGCTCAATCGTCCATATCAAGACCTCAGGCTTTACCGTACGGCTCGATGAGAACGGTCTAGAAGGTGTTGTTGATTTACGAAGCCACAAAGACAAATTCAGTTTTGATAAATGGGAGATGTCGCTTTCCAGTAAAAACGCCCGATTTGCTTTGGGACAGCCGATCGCCGTCGAGTACCTGCCCGCCGACAAGCCGCGCGGTATGCAAGCGGCTTTTTCGGTTGTCGCTACCGAGTCACAAGAAAGACCCCAAACTGCAGATACCGCAATGCATGAAAATGGTATTAGCGAAAATGATGGCGCTAGTTCTAACGAGCAAGAAACAGCCTAAAACGAAATGGCCTAGAATCGCCCCCGACAATTCATTTAACTCTATCCAGCGCGCAGGATTAATCCACAATGGACAAGCTACACCTTGTTAAACAACTTCTCACTGACAGCTCGCTTATTGGTACCAAGGTCAGCGTCAACGGTTGGCTTAGATCAAAACGAGACTCGAAAGCCGGAATATCATTTTTGGCTGTCAATGACGGAAGCCACTTTGACAGTTTGCAGTGTGTTGCTCCACAAGAGTTAGCCAATTATGAATCAGAGGTCTTGAAGCTCTCCACAGGCTGCGCTGTCTGCGTCACAGGCGAACTCGTCGCCTCACAGGGAGGCGGTCAAGCCGTGGAGATTCAGGCTACGGAGGTTGTATTAATTGGCGACGTGGATGACCCGGAGTCGTATCCTATTGCCAAAAAACGCCACACTTTCGAATACCTTCGAACTCAGGCGCACTTGCGCACACGCACAAATACCTTCGGGGCTGTCACCCGGGTCCGCCACACATTAGCGAACGCCATTCATGATTTTTTCCATAGCGAAGACTTCTACTGGGTAAACACACCGATCATTACCGCAAGCGACTGCGAGGGCGCTGGCGAGCTCTTTCGGGTCAGCACGCTCGATTTAAACAATCTGCCACGCACTGATAGCGGGCAAGTTGATGCATCGCAGGACTTCTTTGGCGGCGACGCCTATCTGACCGTATCGGGCCAGCTGGCTGTCGAGTCGTACTGCCTGTCGATGAATAAGGTCTACACCTTTGGGCCCACATTCCGAGCAGAGAATTCCAACACGTCTCGTCATCTGGCGGAGTTCTGGATGGTTGAGCCTGAAGTAGCTTTTGCCGATCTTGCGGATAACGCTGCACTCGCAGAGCGCTTGCTGAAGTCGGTGACCTCGCGAGTGCTTAACGATTGCGAAACTGATCTCGGCTTTTTCCAGCAGCGTATCGACAAAACCGTGCTCGAGCGGCTGGCAAATATCGTGGAAAATCCCTTTGTCCGGGTCACTTATACAGACGCCATCGATATTTTGCTGAAATCAGGCAAGAAGTTTGATTTCCCCGTTGAATGGGGGATCGATATGGCCTCCGAGCACGAGCGCTTTTTGGCGGAGGAGCATTTCAAAGCCCCCGTGGTTGTCACTGATTACCCACGTGACATTAAAGCCTTCTATATGCGCCTCAATGACGACGAGCGAACCGTTGCCGCAATGGATGTCCTCGCTCCCGGTATTGGTGAAATCATCGGTGGTAGTCAGCGTGAAGAGCGACTCGATGTCCTTGACGCACGGATGGATGCCGATCTTAAAGAGACACTTTGGTGGTATCGCGATTTACGTCGCTACGGCACAGTTCCCCACGCAGGTTTTGGCTTGGGCTTTGAGCGACTGGTGGCTTACATCACGGGCATGGAAAACGTCAGAGACGTTATCCCGTTCCCAAGAACACCCGGTAACGCTGACTTCTAACTCGCGTTAGATCGACGCGGTATTCGCGCCTTGTTGCCTACCCACTTAACCGAGGAAGCCTATGTCACAGCATAAAAACGTTGCCCTACTGCTCACCGGTAATGAGCTCATGAGTGGTGACACTGTAGACAGCAATTCCTCTCGCATTGCGCTCGCTTTGGGCGAGCGACAAATAGCCGTCAGCAAAAAGATCACGGTGGGCGATGACCCGGCACTCCTGCGCGCAAGCCTAAGAGAGCTTTGCCGAGAAGCGGGCGTCGTCATTATCAACGGTGGACTTGGTCCGACCGAAGACGATTTAACGGCAGAGATAGTCGCGGAGGTTGCAGGAGAGCAACTCACGGATCATCCCGAAGCGATAGCACATCTCGAAGAATGGTGTGAGAAACGCGGATTAGAACTCAACGCGAGCAATTTGAAGCAAGCGCATTTGCCTGCCTCGGCGGATCTCGTGGATAACCCCATTGGTAGTGCGGTTGGATTTGCCGTAGAGATCGAAGGGTGTCTAGTAATCACCACACCGGGTGTCCCTGTAGAACTGACGGCGATGCTGCCGGAAATTTGCGAACGCATTGGTGCTCGTGTGGGGTCCGGTACAACCTATATCCGTCGTCTCCAGACCTTTGGTATCGGCGAATCAACCATTCAGGAGTTGGTCAACGAACGCAGCAATGACTGGCCTGAGGGTGTTGTACTCGGCTTCCGGTCTGGCTTACCTCAGCTTGAACTAAAGCTTCAGGTCTACGATGAGTCGCTTCTTGAAGCGCGCGATCGCGCCGAAACCCTGCTTATCGAGCTTATTGGCGATCACATCATCGGCGAGAATAGCGACCAATTGGCCATGGCGCTGCAGCGAGCGCTTATTGAGCAGGATATGTCTGTTACCACAGCAGAATCCTGTACCGGTGGGCTCATTGCCTCGCTGATCACTAAAGAAGCCGGGTCTTCTCAGGTCTTTGGCGCGGGCTTCGTAACGTACGCAAACGCATCTAAGCAAAAGGTGCTCGACGTCCCCGAGTCTGAACTCAACAGCCATGGTGCGGTCAGCGAACCTGTGGTTGGCTCTATGCTACGTGGCGCGCTAAATAAGGCCAGCGCGGACATTGGTATTGCCGTATCCGGCGTTGCTGGCCCAGGTGGCGGCACCGATGAGAAACCCGTTGGCACCGTCTGGCTCGCCTGGGGCACGCAGGCAAAAAATGATTCGATTCGATTGCAAATACCCGGATCTCGAGAGCGCTTTCAGATCCTCGTCGCCGCTATTGGCCTCGATCTGATGCGACGTCAGGTGTTGAACCTTCCCGCAATTCCGCACTACATAAAGCGCTTTGTTTATCGAAGTGCTTAAGCAATCCTCGCAACGCTTCAAAAAATCGCATTGCAGCCTACTTTCACTGAGCATTCTTTCATCGACCGTTCTTTGGTGAAGCAGTTATTGGCGCAGGTGTAGTAGTAGAGAGTGGTGGAGAGCAGCAGAGAGTGATTGAGAGTGCTCGAGACCAACAGCGAGTCTGCTCGGAGGTGATAGAAGAGTCTCGAGCTCCCTCGTTAAAACTGTTGACTCAAACCCTTTGACTCAAGCCCTTTGAACAGCGCCTCGCCAGACGACTCTTGCCAATTCAATGCATTGCAGCCATGCCTGAATTGAGCGCGCGCTCAGTGTAGTATCAGTATTTTGAAGGGCGATGTGATCCCCGATTCAGCCAATTCCTGTACTCGGGGAAACATCACGCGAAGGGGCTATGAATCAGGGCTGTAACCGCGACAGCGACCATTCCGTCTCGTCGGAGTGCGAGTTTTCTCGCGCATAAACAAAACGATCGTGGAGCCTATCGCTGCCGCCCTGCCAGAACTCAATTCTTGAGGGCTTAAGTCGGTAACCACCCCAGTGCGGAGGTCGCGGTACATCACCCCCCTCAAAACGCGCCAAGGTATCGTGAAACTGCTGCTCGAGCGCTGCACGATTCTCGATAGACTGACTCTGTTGCGAGGTCCACGCTGCGATTTGGCTTGCACGTGGTCGAGCCGCAAAATAGCGGTCCGACTCTTCCTCAGAAGCCTTTTCTACCGTCCCTGAAATACTGACCTGACGATCGAGCTCGTTCCACGGGAATAACATCGAGGCTTGATCACAGTGCGAAAGCGCCGCCGCTTTATCACTGTTGTAATTGGTGTAGAAGACAAAGCCTCGCTCATCGACGCCCTTCAGCAACACGAAACGCTGACGCACCATCCCGCTAGGCTGAACGGTCGCGACAACACAGCCGGTAGGGTCGGCAAGGCCTGCAGCCGCGGCATCTGACTGCCATTGCTCGAACAGCGCCAGTGGTTGCTCTGGTAGTGAAGCATGCTGCAGTCCACCCTGCGTGTACTGCCTGCGAAAATCTTTGAGTTCCATAACCCCTCCTACAGGGCCTCATGTTAATCGATATCGGTCCGTCTTTGCTTATCACCGAACCTTGAACACTGGCTCTTAACTTCGCACCTTTTTATACAGGCGTTGTACAGGCGAACTCTTATAGCAGCGACCACTCATAACGGCGACCTTCCACAAGTCGAGTTAGCCCCTTCTGAACAAGCGTACGTATAAACGCAGACTTATAAATACGGGGCGCTCAATATCAGAAGCAACCTGTGGTAGTTTCCTCTCTCTTGTTTTTCGGAGTCAGCATCGATGCGCCTAAGCCGTTTTTTTCTCGCATTCCTTATTGCACTAAGCCCACTTCAAGGCTGGACACAAGGCGAGGGCCAAGGCGGCCCACTGATTGACTATGGTACGCGATTCC
Organism: Luminiphilus sp.; assembly: GCA_965657765.1. Lineage (GTDB taxonomy): Bacteria > Pseudomonadota > Gammaproteobacteria > Pseudomonadales > Halieaceae > Luminiphilus. The sequence continues at coordinate 15,858 of CBFHQN010000015.1, forward strand.
TACCCGCCATCGCCTCGCGCGGCATGGTCTCAGGTCCAGAAAAACTCGCCTCAGAAGCTGGTTTAGACATGCTAAAAAAAGGCGGCAACGCGGTTGATGCGGCGGTGGCTACCGGTTTTGCCCTAGCCGTAACACTTCCACGCGCAGGTAACATCGCTGGCGGTGGTTTCATGCTGGTTCACCTGGCAGATTCGGATAAGCAGGTCTTTATCGATTATCGGGAGATGGCACCCAAAGGCGCGTCTAGGGATATGTTCCTTAACGAAGACGGCACCGTTAACAAGCGCAAAGCCTACAACAGCGTGAGTGCAGCCGGGATTCCAGGCACCGTTGCCGGTCTTATTCACGCGCTCGAAAACTACGGTACGCTCGACTTAAAAACCGTGATTCAGCCGGCCATCGACCTTGCAGAGCAAGGCTTTGAGGTACCTGCGGCGCTTCACTTGAACCTGCGCTCTGCAGCAAAACGTCTTGCTCGCAACGACGAAGCTAATCGCGTCTACCTTGGAGGCACAGGCAATGCCCCAGCAATGGGTAGTCTGTTCAAACAGCCCGATCTAGCAGCAACCCTCAAGCGGATTCGAGATAAGGGTTTTGACGGTTTTTACAAGGGTAAAACGGCGGAGCTTATCGCCGCGGAAATGCAGCGCGGCGGTGGTGTGATGAATGCTGACGACCTCGCAAGTTATCGAGCGATTGAACGCCAACCGGTTCGATCATCATTCAGGGGTTACGATATTGTCAGCGCGCCACCCCCCTCCTCGGGCGGCGTTCACGTCTCCCAAATTCTGAAATTACTAGAGCCGTATCCAATCGAAGAAATGGGGCACAACAGTGCGGCTTATCTGCACCTATTAATTGAATCGATGAAGCTAGCGTATGCAGATCGCAGTGAGTATCTCGGCGACCCAGATCGAACAGAGATTCCCATCAAAGCGCTCACGAGTGACGCTTATCTCGACGGTCGACGTGCTCTTATTAAAGATGATGTGGCCACGCCTTCTGAACTCATCAAACCGGGCAGCGTGGACGATAATGAGAGCACAGAGACGACTCACTTCTCGATCGTTGATCAGTTTGGCAACGTTGTCACAAACACCTACACCATCAACTTCAGTTTTGGTTCAGGCATTGTAGTGCCAGGCACCGGTATGCTACTCAACAATGAGATGGATGACTTTGCGGCTAAACCCGGATTTCCCAACGGCTATGGCCTTGTTCAGGGCGAGGCAAACGCAGTTGCCGCGGGAAGCAGACCGCTTTCGTCAATGACGCCAACCTTGGTATTTAAGGACGGAGAACCCTGGGTTGCCACAGGAAGCCCCGGGGGTTCTCGCATCATCACGGCTGTTGCTCAGACCCTGCTGAACCTTATGGCGTTCGATATGACCCTCGGGATGGCCACTTCCTCACCCAGAATCCACCACCAGTGGATGCCTGATATGGCGATGGTAGAACCCGGCATCTCAGCCGACACGGTCAATATCCTCGAGGCCAGCAAGCACAAAATTCTGCGCTCAAACAGCACAATTGGGCGTGTGAACTCCGTGCAAATCGAAGATGGTTGGTTTTATGGCTACGCCGATCCGCGACGACCCGGAGGCCATGTCGCAACCTGGTAAGTCAGCTCATAGATCGCACTTTCATGGTCTGGCGACCGACGGCAACGAGGTCGCCATTTGAATCCCAAATCTCAGAATCCTGCTCTGTTACACCGCGAATTAAAGTGTGTGAGCGGGCGTGACACAAAATCGGTCCGGGCGCCGGTGTGCCTCTGAGCTGAACGGTCATCTCCACCGTTGGCACCCACCCGACATTAGGAACTAATGTAAACGACGGCGGCGGCATCATGTCGCCAAACATCAACAGATCGATCGGCTGAATCGGCGCGCCATCCTTGTATTGCATATACGCAATAAACTCACCTGTGCCTGTGGGCTCTTGCGTCTCAAAGAACTCACGCCCCTTTACGATGCGCGTATCGATTGTGCTATGAATCTCGAGCACATTGTGTGCCGGAACATCGATCTGATCGAAAGCCGGCACTTCTGGCGGGGTCATCACAGTATTGGTCGGGCCCTTTAAGTTCGCAAGGTCTGTGTAGGCCGCATTCGCAATAACCTTCAAGCTTCCCTCTTGGTACATGCGCGCGCTCGCAAACTGCGTACCCTTCCCCATTCGCAGTATTTCGACCTGAATTTCAGCCTCACCCAAGGTAGTGGGTTCAAGATAAAAGGCGTTAATCGAGAGTGGGTCTGCATCGTTTAGTGATTGGGAAATAGCGCGCCCAACGATCCCCAAAACATAACCGCCGTTCGGCACTCGCCCAATACGCCAGCCCTTTTGTAAGTGTGCTTTCCATCGATGATCACCAATCTGCTCGAGTGATGTGTCGTCTGCAAACTTACCCATGAATCTCCCTCAGTCTTCCTAACACATTCTTCATTGTCCAGATCACGACCAGACGCTAGATGCGGACGAAGTGTACATGGCTCTGAACAAGACGTAGAGATTTAGACAGAACTATCTCTATACTGGAGTGCGCAAAAAGAGGACTGACTCGTGAAAACGCTTTCGATAAGTCTCGCAATAACGATCACACTCGCAGCCACTGGCGCCTCGGCGACATGGGCCAATACAGCTATTTACGGTGCCTATGACCCACGCCAACAAGAGTCGTTGTGGAATACTGCTATTGAGCTTCAAACTCAAGGCCGTCATGAAGAAGCTATTCCTGTCCTCAAAAGGGCCACGCATCTCAGCCGGATTAGCGATGGACTTAACGCGGCAAGCCAGCTCCCTTACGTCAGAGCCGAAATTCGCAGCTACCGAGCGCTTGGTGAGCTGGCACTTGCGGACGAGCGTCACAATTACCTCTCCAGAATTGAAAAGCAGGTACTGCCCTCGGGCCCTGAAAAAATTGATGCCTTACTGAGGCAGGCGGAGTGGCATCAATATGCGCTTCTTGAAGATATCGATGAAGAAGAAGCTATTCAGGCGAGGATGGGCAAAGCTTGGAATTTTTATCGCCGGGCACTGAATGAATCCGTTGCCACCTACGGCGAGAGTTCTGCTGAATTGCTGCCCGCGCTTCACGGCATGGTGCGCGCGCAATATTTACTGGCAGGCCACCAAGGTGTCGGTGGTGCTATGCCAGGCAATATGCATCGCGAACGCACCTCCCCGAGTCAGTCAAAAGCCGTCTTTAAACGTGGCATTTCACTTCTGATTGCGATGCAGCAACTCAATCGTGATCGCTTAGTTGCAAGTCGCGAGGTCCAAGCCGAGGACCTTATCCGAATGGGTGATTGGGCGTGGTGGACAGGCAATCGTAACTTCGCATTCGAGTTCTACGGCGACGCTATCAAGCTTGCAAACGGAGAAGTGTTAAACCGTGGACCTGCGGCAACCGCTGAACTCGCAGGCGAAGAGGATATTAAAAATGCCTTGTCATCCACTGATGGTGCTAGTGAGGGAAATGCGGCTGAAGAAGAAACCTCAGCCAAAGAAAGTGCAGCGGAGGAAACCGTTGATACCTTATCCGATGACTCATTAGCCGCCAGTGAAACTGCCGAGGCAGTACAAAATGAGCCTGCTGACTCTGTGGCGAGTAACCCAGAAGCTTTGGCAAAAGCCGACTCGGAAGCCAGTGTTGCCGATACGACAGTTTCGACCAATGACGAAGCGTCCCAACAAATAGCAGAAGCCGAGGTAGTAGATGGCGACTCAGCGACGGAGAAATTCCCCTCGTTTCGTATACTAGAGGCACCGGTGCCGCTTCCTGCCATTGAAGGCTTTGACCCTGTGCTTAAGGTGAAAAGAGAGCCCGCAACAGAAGCAGATCTCATTGTGACTTTTACCGTTAACGCTAACGGTAAAGTTGATAATCTAGAACGTGTGCAGGTACCTGAGTCAGCGGGTCCACGTAGCCCAGATCGTGTCTTGAGACGGCTACGGCGATTGCGTTTCAGACCTGTATTTGAGGCGGGCGAGCCAAAAGAAAGCGCGCCCATGACTTGGGTATTTGGCCCAGAACATTGGGCATCGCCCTACGATTCGGTCGCGGAGACTTCATCATGAATTGGCAGTCTATAAAGTGGGTCTCGGCAGCGATTGTGACCTTACCATTGATCGCTGGCTGTCCCTCGGCGAGCATGCCGACGACGCCATCGACACCTTCTATGCCCTCGGCATCCATGCCATCGCCCAGCAGCTCAGGGTCGAGTGGCTCTTCAGGAAGCCGCTCCTCCAGCAGCTCATCCAGTAGTTCCTCGAGTGGAGGCAGCGCTAGCTCAAGCGGATCCTCCGGCGAGTCAAGTGGCAGCTCCGGTGGCGCCTCAAGCAGTAGCTCGGGTGGCGGGATGCCAAGCGGTGGCGGAGCCTCATCAGGTGGCGGCATGCCCGGCTCATCCATGCCTAGCGGTGGAAGCCAAGGTGGTCAGTCTGGAAGTAGTGGTGCCGCATCTGGCGGGCAAACAGCGAGTAACGGCGGAGGCTCAAGCTCCAGCGGATCGGGCGGCGATCCCGGCTTTGGCGATGCTGCCGGTGGTGACCTATCACTACCCAGCTTAGTTGACGAAGTACCTACCTACAGCAGCGCCTCAGCTAGCAATGGTCAAGAGGGCGGCGGCGCAAGCGGTTCGAGTGGATCTTCAGGGGGTTCGTCGCCAGGTGCACAGTCAAGCGGAGAATCCTCTCAAGGCAGTGGTCCCCAGGGTAGTCAGAGCGGCAGCGGCAGCCCAGGCGGGTCACCGTCAAGTGGTACGGTAGTAGCCTCGGGAACCGATGGCACAGGGACTCGAGCGCAAGGCGGCCTCGAGCCCGACTGGGGTAGCGACCCTATGACCACAGCCGAACGTGTCGCTGTTCTGGATCGGCAGCTTGAGGCAAGTACGGGTGTTTTTGATGCCATTATTCGCGAAGAGCAGCGTCAACAGCGCAGCAGCCGACGGGAGCAAAGCGGCCAATCGCAAAGCAGCGGTGGCTCCGGAACTGAGAGCTCATCCGGTGGTCGAAATCCTTATGAGGCATCGGACGAGGGCGGTTACGGATCTGTTGGCGGTGGTATTGGGGGTCGCTCGGGTGGAGCACCCGAAAACCCCGCAGTTTTCGAAGCACCTGACGACATCCCGTCTGGAAATGATGACGACATAGTGGCACGTCAGTTACGCGAGGCCGCGATGCGTGAAGCTGACCCTGAGGTGAGAAAAGCGCTTTGGAACGAATATCGAAAATACAAAGGGATAGAGATACCTGAGGAATGATGTATCGGTGGGTAACGCTACTAGCGCTAATCGGAGTCCTAGCCGGCTGTGTCACGGAAACGGTAAAAACCACTTCCGTGCCAACGCTTGCAACCTACGAGACTGAACTTGCCGACGATGAAATTCTCGATATCGCTGTCGCAGTTTTCGATCCAGGCATTGCGGAGACCGATGCCGACGAAACAATCTACCCCGAAATCCGCCGGGCGGAAGCTACCTTCATCGCTCGTGAGCTGGCTCTCGTACTCGACGATCAGGGTGTGTGGGGCGCGAGTCGCGTTGTGCCGTCGCCGGACTACATTAGCGACGTTGTTGTATCGGGCAGTATTGAGCAGTCCGACGGTGAATCACTGATTCTGAACATTGAGGCACGCGACTCACGGGGCCGTCTGTGGCTGGACAAAGCCTACGCCGGATCAACAAGTCGATATGCCTACCAGCAAACACAGCGTGTTAAGCGCGACCCGTTTCTTGGCGTCTACCGCAGAATCGCCAACGACCTCATTCTCGCTTTCAAAGCACTTTCGAGAGACGAGCGCCTCGCCATTAGAAATGTAGCAAGGCTTAAATTCGCCCAAAGTTTCGTGCCAGACGCTTTTGCGGACTACTTAAAGACGGATGAGTCGAATATCACACGCGCCGTTCGCTTGCCCGCCGAGAGCGATCCGATGATGGCGCGAATAACTGCGATCCAGCAGCGCAACCACGTCTTCGTGGATACACTTCAAGGACACTACGACAATTTTTCAGGCAGCATGGAAGCGCCTTACAACGAATGGCGACGCCTAAGCTACGATGAAACAGTTGCTCTACGTGAACTTGAGCAAGAGGCTAGAATGCAACTTATTGCTGGCGGTATATCGCTTTTGGCCGGAGTCGCCGCTGCAACCTCTGACAATCGCGATACGAGAACGGCAGGTGCTGTGGGTATCTACGCTGGGGGAAGCTTAATTAAGAGTGGTCTCGAGCGCCGGGCCGAAGCCAAAATCCATTCACTCGCGCTCGAGGAACTTGGCCAGTCTCTCGAGGCAGAGATTACGCCGCAAGTCATTGAACTCGAGGACAGAACTGTACAACTCTCAGGCACAATCGAAGATCAATACAGCCAGTGGCGAGAAATTCTTAGCGATATTTATGCGGCCGAAATCGCAGAGCTTCCTGCGTCTCTCGATCAGCCGTCGTCGTAGTTAAAGGTAGTTAGGGTATGTCTTCAGATAGCGACGATCGGTTGCGCGCCGCGAGCTTTGACCCCAAGCCCAGCGCAGCTCCGACACTCGAAACCTCCACCAAACCCAATCAAAGCGGAGTGTGGATTGCAGGTGCTATCGGCGTGGTCTTGCTCGCTTTCGTGGTACTTGTGCTACCGTCATTAGCGCCACAACCCGCCACTAAACCATCGTTGAACACTGAAGGCTCAGCGAATACTGCATCGAACAGCAACCAAATCACCGGTAAAAGTGGTGAGACCGAAGAGCGCAGTCCTTTCGCCGAGGCGCAAATGGCGAAAGCCCGACGCGCGGCACAGGAAGCCCTGCAGCAACTATTGGAGACGCAAGCTCGACTAGAAGCGAGAGCTGTTAATGTCTGGGCGGAGCTTGAGTTCGCCGATGCCACTGCAGTTGCTGAAGAGGGCGACGTGTTCTATCGCGAACAGATTTTTGCGGAGGCAGAAACAAAATATCGTGCGGCGCAATCGGCGCTCGATGCGATTGAAGCCCAACTTTCTGAGGAGATCTCTTCTCGCCTCAAGATGTTGCTCGCGGCCATTGAGTCGAGTGACGCCGAGAAGGCAACCGCTCTGAGCCAGAACTTGTCGCAGATGGCGCCGGACAGTGCGGAGGTTGTCGAGGCGGTAGAGCGCGTAGCAACCATCCCAGAGGTCGCGGCGTTGATTGAGAGCGCGAGCGACCTGTTCGCCCAGCGAGATTTCGGCGACGCACTCGAGCAAATTCAGTCAGCAATCACCCTGGACCCAGCCCATAAAAGGTTACAGAAATTGGCGCAGAACTACCGTGGCGCCTTGACCGATGACCGCTTTCAAAAAGCGATGACACAAGGTTTTGAAGCACTCGAGGCAGGCAACTTCGCCGCTGCAAAGATGGCCTTTAACTCGGCGGCAGCGCTCAAGCCTAATGACAAATCTCCCGCTGTTGCCCTAGCGCAAGCAGAGGAGGCGGAAATACTGAGCTCTCTCAATCGTTATGTCGTTACCGCGGAACGACAGGAGCGAAACGAAAATTGGGAAGCGGCAGCAGCGTCTTACAAAGAAGCTCTAGTGCTGGATCCCACTCTTGTTCAGGCATCGGAGGGTCTGGCGAAGGCTGAGCCCATGGCAGATCTCTTCTCGCGACTCAACACCATCCTTGAAAAATCCGCGAGGCTGGTAGACCCGACAATTTTAGGTGACGCGCAGACCACCGTTACGGAAGCGCAAGACGCGCTAAACGATACTGCTCAAATCGCCATGCCCAAGCTCGAGGCCCTCTGGAATCAGGCGGTAAAGGTAGTCGAGAACGCCAGCACGCCGTTGCCTGTCACAATAGCCTCAGACGGGGTGACAGAAATCACCATCAAACGTGTGGCCCGTCTGGGGACACTGACCTCTCGCACTGTCTCGTTGAGACCGGGTCAGTACCAACTGCTCGGAAGTCGGGTAGGCTTTCGTGATGTTTTGGTGACGTTAAACGTTGGCGTCGATCATGAAAATAGCATCGACATCCGGTGTACGGAGGCGATTGGCGGGTAATGTCAGAGCAGCAGAAACCACAGGAGACACTTGCGGCAGCGGCCTTCGAACCGAGACAGGAAGTTGTCGCCGAGACGCGCCCAAAACTGCAGCCTCGGCTACTGGTGCTTGGGCTGGGCGGGCTGCTTCTGGCCTATTCACTCTTCTTCCTGCTAACCGCGCGCTCCGTCACGATCAACGCCGACACCGTAACGCCGATTGATGTCAGCGTGGGGGGGCTCACCCTGCCCTTCGGTGATCGATTATTGATTAGACCCGGGACTTATTCGCTAGATGTATCGGCGGGTGGCTACTATCCGTTCGAGGGAAGTCTCGAAGTCGATACGGCCGACGTACAGAACCGTGCGGTCAATCTAGTTCCCTTACCCGGTACGCTCATCCTAGAGACGCTACCGACAGGTGCGTCTGTAGTCATTGACGGACAAGCAGTGGGGACCACCCCACTGACGCTGGCGGAAATAGCCGCGGGAGAGGTCACCATTGAGCTTTCCGCTGAACGCTACCTTGCTGTGGAAGACGTCATCACTGTAGAGGGCCGAGGCATTACTCAGCGCTACAGCAAAGATCTCGTCCCGGGTTGGGCAAGGGTCTCTATCGATACAATTCCCGAACGCGTCGAATTTTCTGTTGATGGCCAAGCTCTGGAGAAGACAGAGAATATCCTTGAGGTGATGGCGGGAACCCAGCAACTCACGTTGAGCGCTCCGGGCTATGTGAGTCAAACGATCGCGGTTGACGCCATCGCCAATACTGACCTCGACCTAGGCACAGTCGAACTTGTCGCAGCTGAGGGTATGTTGCGTTTAACGTCACAACCCAGCGGCGCGTCGGTGACGCGCGACGGTCAGTTCGTAGGAACGACGCCTGTTGACATCACCATGTCACCTAGCGTCAACCACCAGATCGTTCTGCGACGCGCGGGTTATCAACCAAGTGAGTTTCAAGCCGCACTAGAGAAAGGCAGCACGGAGCAGAAAGCCGTCGCACTCAAACCCACATTGGGGGACGTCAACGTACAGATCACACCTGCTAACGCGAGAATTGCGGTTAACGGTATTGACCAGGGCCCCGGTAGCGCCACGCTGTCGCTACCCAGCGTTGAGCAGACTATTTTGGTTAGTGCACCCGGGTACGCAAGCGTTGAGCGCAAGGTGACGCCGCGCGCAGGTCTGGCGCAGCGACTAAAAATCGACTTATTGACCGAAGAAGAGGCACGCAAGGCCACGATCAAGCCGAAACTACTCACCTCTCTAGGTCAGACACTACTGCTCATCGACCCGCTCGTTGAGCCGGTTAATGAATTCACGATGGGCGCACCACGCAGAGACGCGGGTCGCGGTGCAAACGAGGTAGAGCGTCCGGTGCGCCTCACCCGCGCGTTCTACATGGCGACCACCGAAGTCACCAACGCCCAATTCCGTCAGTTCACTGCCGATCACGATTCGGGACAGGCAGGTGGGAAAAGCTTAAACCGGGAACACCAGCCGGCTGTCGACCTCTCCTGGCAGCAAGCCGCCAGCTTCTGTAATTGGCTAAGTTCGCGTGAAGGGCTCGAGCTGTTCTACACGGAACGCGATGGCATCATCATCGGTTTTAACACTACGAGTACTGGGTACCGGCTCCCAAGCGAAGCTGAGTGGGCCTTCGCGAGTCGCGTCCAAGGCGAGGAAGTCTGGCGCTTTGCCTGGGGCGACGCATGGCCGCCCAAAGACAATAGCGCCAACCTAGCCGATGGCTCCTCGGCCATTGTCACAGGCCGGATTCTCAACGGTTACTCTGACGGCGCGATTGTCAGTGCCGAAGTCGGGAAGTTTCCTGCCAATCCCAGGGGTCTTTATGATTTTGGCGGCAATGTCTCGGAGTGGGTGAACGATGTTTATCGCATTCCAGTTCCCGGAGAGGCTATAGAAGAAAACCCACTGGGTGACGAACAAGGTGATAACTTTACTATTCGGGGCGCGAGCTGGAGCCTGAGTAGATTGAGAGAACTCCGGTTAACCTACAGAGATTATGGCGAGCGCGGCAGAGATGATGTCGGCTTTAGGGTGGCAAGGTATGCAGAATAAACGACTAGCAATAATGACCCTACTCTTAGCAGCTGCCACCGTTGTGTTTGCGCAGGAGAACACCGCGAGTGGTACACCCGGCAAAAATGTGGCGTCCAGTGACAATCAAAGCTCAGAGTCATCGAGTAGCAATGGCGATAAGAGCGTTGTGGATCAGGACCAAATAGTCAGTTCCGATGAAACAGATGCGTCCGCTGATAGTGTTACCGCGACGTCGCCATTCGGGGGCAGTGCAACTGAAAATGTGTCATCGGCGAATCCCGAGCCAAACGTTAATGAATCTATAGCTTCGACCGATGATTACCGTGCTACAGAACGTATTTCAGAGGATCGCTCCGTATCCTTTCCTGTGGATATTTGAGAACTGCCGCTATGAATAAATCGAGACTACCCTCAGAGTTTGCGTTTCAGGTGCTGGCCTTATTAGCAGCGGTCATTGTTGTCCACGCTTTTTACGTTGGACTCATAAGACCGTCGGCTGATGCGCAGCTCGCTGCACAGGCCGCACTCCAAGCCTCGGGCGAGGCCTTGGTACCCGAGCGCTCGCTCTACGTCGTTATTCGCGACTTTGAGCAAGAAGCCTGTTTCATTCTCATGATTTGGGCGCTCGCCATAATGAGTCTCAAAGCCTGGGCGACTAGGCAAGAAACGGCCATGCTCGACCGTAACCTCATTCACGTGGCCGAGGGCACAACATTGTTGCCACAAGACGCACGCAACTACTCGCGTGCTATCGAAGCACTGCCCGAGGCCGAGCAGGATCTCCTTTTGCCCAGAACCTTACTCAATGCGCTGAGCCGTTTTTCGACGACCGCGAGCATCCCAGCAGTCTCAGAGGCCGTTCGCGAGCAGTGTGATATCGAGGCCGACAAACTCGATTCCGAATTGTCGATGGTCCGCTACATCAGCTGGGCGATTCCATCAATCGGCTTTATCGGAACGGTCCGCGGTATTGGTGACGCGCTGGGTCAGGCCTATAAAGCGGTGGAGGGCGATATTTCCGGTGTAACTGTCAGCCTAGGTGTCGCGTTCAACAGTACATTCGTCGCCTTGGTGCTCTCGATCATCATTATGTTCGCGCTACACCAGCTCCAATTGTCGCAGGAGCGGCTGGTCCTAAGGACACAGCGATACGCTGATAAGCAACTCATCCGACACTTGGCAGCGCCCAGATGAGCCGTTTTTATCTCGATATAACGGACTCCCAAATTGCGCTAATTACAGGGAATTCGATCATTCAATCGCCGGGTGCCGCCCTCAAAAACGGCGGTACGGGCGAAGCCTCACTCATGTTTGGAAAGGGCGTGTTCGAAACACTTAAACGCCGACCGCTCGAGACCCGAACCGACTTCTGGGCTCAACTATCGACTGCTCCCCTCAACGCCGAGTTTACTGGGGCACGACACAGCGCTGACCTGGTGTATGAGCATCTGAAATTTCTTTTTGCGGAGGCAGAGCGTCAAGCCGGCCCAATAGATGATCTTGTGATCATTGCACCGTCGAACCTGAATCAAGCGCAACTCGAATTGTTACTCGGCATTCTGAATGCGGTGGGTAAACCGCCCTATGCCATTTTGGATCGAGCACTTGTACATCAACATGTTATCGGCAAAGCCGGTATACACCTCGATCTGCAATGGCGCCAGATGGTGGCTACAGAGATCAGCCTCGAGGAAGATCAACTCATCGTCGGGAAGTCGTCCACACTTCCGGGTAATGGCTATCTCGACCTGTTGGAGCAATGTCTCGAGCATTGTGCCGATATATGCGTCGAGCAAACCCGTTTTGATCCACGCCGCAGTGCAGACGCCGAACAGCTACTCTTTAATGCG
>CBFHQN010000016.1:0-26527 GCA_965657765.1 Luminiphilus sp.
TGCATATTGAACAGCCCATCAATCTTAAGCAGCACATGGCAGATACCGAGCGCTCGCTCATTATTTCGGCGCTCGAACAAACAGGCTGGGTGAATGCCCATGCCGCTAAGCTCCTCACGCTACAGCGCACAACGCTGGTTGAGAAGATGCGTAAGTACGACATCAAGCAGGAAACTGATTCGTCAGAATTTCGACACGCCGCAAGCGAATAATCGCTAAGTTGCTGTAATTCCTAATAAATAACCTATTGGCACATCGTTAGCTAATCAATCTACTGATAGTAGTGCGCGTCAAATTTGGCGCCGATCACGAACAGATTGAGTGATGAGTTATGAGTGATGTAGCGATAAATCAGGTTCTTTCCCAAATGCGGAGCATGCAAGCACTCGCCCAAGGGCAAAGTGTTGGCTCTGGGTTGGGTGCAACCGAGGCTGCGCCTAGCTCACAATTTTCAAATCTGATGACCCAGTCGATTGCGGATGTAAACGCATCGATGCAGGAGTCCAAGGCTGTGACGGCCGCCTTTGAAAGTGGTGATCCGTCAGTGTCTCTTGCTGAGGTAATGATCACCGCTCAGAAGGCCAGTCTTCAATTCACAGGCATGACCGAGGTGCGCAATAAGTTGCTGAACGCCTACCAAGAAGTCATGAACATGCCGGTATAAAAAAGGGATAGCAACGTATGGCGGATAACCCGGTTCTAGATCGTTTAAGCGGATTTGCTGCACAGCCAGTGACGCGGCAGCTGAGTCTACTGGCAGGTTTTGCAGCGAGCGTGGCGCTTGCGATCGGTGTCGTAAATTGGGCGAGCACGCCCTCTTATGAGCCTGTGTATGGCGCAATGTCGCCTGCGGACAACGCGACAGCGATTAATGTGCTTCAGACCAGCGGCATCAAGTACCGCATGGAGCCCGGTACCGGGTTGTTGGAAGTGCCTTACGGCGATGTCCTTCAAGCGCGCATGGCACTTGCCAGCGAGGGCTTTCCGCGAAACAGCGGAGGTATTGGCTTTGAGTCACTTTATGAAGAACAAGAGATGGGCCTCTCGAGCTTCATGGAGCAGGCGCGTTATCACCGCGCGGTTGAGGCGGAGCTTGGGCGGACGATTGCGGCCATGGATTCTGTCTCGGGTGCTCGCGTCCACCTAGCGATTGCGAAGCAGTCGGCGTTTATGCGCCGTGGTAATGAGCCTTCTGCCTCAGTGATGGTTAACTTGCTCCCGGGTGTGCGTCTTAATGACCGCCAGCTCGCGGGCATTATCCACTTGGTTGCGTCCAGTATTCCTAACCTAGACTCGGATCGCGTATCAGTCGTCGATCAGGCAGGTAAGTTACTTTCGAGCCAGGGGGAAGACACCGACTTTGGTTACACATCCGAGCAGTTCCGTTTGGCACACCAGTTCGAAAACTCGTTGAACGATCGCATTATGGCGATTTTGGAGCCCATTTTAGGGCCCGGGGCTGTCCGCGCGCAGGTCACTGCCGATATGGACTTTACCCGTATCGAGAGTACCAACGAGATTTACGACCCGACGACGGTGCTACGTTCAGAGCAGACTACGCAAGATATTACGAATCGGGGAGCCGGTGGTGGCAACGCGGGAGACCTAGTCGCTCAGCCACCTCAGCAAGGCGCTGTCCCCGACCCTAACGCACAAAACGTGGCGCAAAACGTTCCCGACCGCGAGAGCCTCAAGGAGACACGCAACTACGAAGTTAACAAGACGATTTCGCATACGCGCCGTGTCCCTGGAACGATTCAGAAGCTCTCGGTGGCCGTCGTTGTCGATTACGTACTCGATGAGAACGGTGAGCGCATCGCGCTTGATCAAGCACGTATTGATCAAATCACTGCGCTCGTTCGTGAGGCGATTGGTTTCTCTGCTGAGCGTGGCGACAGCGTTCAGGTAATCAACTCACCGTTTGTCGCTCCGGCGCCATTAGAGCCCCTGCCCGAGCCCGGTCTTCTTGAGCAAGCCTGGGTTTGGGAGGCAGGCCGCGGTGCCTTGGCTGCGATTGCGGTCTTAGCACTGATCTTTGCAGTGCTTCGCCCCATGATTCGCTATTCAACGAGCTACATCCCACCGCCACCCCCAGCTCCATCGCGGCTTGAAAATGCGATGGCTGAGGCAAATACCGGTGGTGAGACGTTGGCGCTTTCGAATCCGAGTGCAGGATCAATGGCACCCCCTAAGCCGAATTATCATCAAAGCGTGGCGATGGCGAGAAACACGGCAGTTGAGCAACCCGTCAGGGCAGCTTACGTTGTGAAAAACTGGATAGCAGCAGATGGCTAACGAACTCAATTTAAAGGGCGCACAACGCGCTGCAATCTTCTTGCTCGGTGTCGGCGAAGAGGCGGCTACCGAAGTAATGCGACACATGAGCGCAAAGGAAGTGCAGCAAGTTGGCGAAGCAATGGCCACGATTTCCAAGCTCACCAACGCGCAAGTTGAAAGCGTCTTAGCGGACTTTCACGAGGATTCCGCTGAGATAAATCCGCTCGGGCTAGAGGCGCCAGACTTTACTCGCCGCGTTATGACGTCTGCGCTTGGTCAGGATAAAGCGCAGAATATTCTTTCTCAGGTCTTAGAGAAGCCTGAGGAGCACAACGGCGTTGAAGCGCTCCAGTGGATGGCACCAAAAGCGATTGCCGAAGTGCTGGTCGAAGAGCACCCACAAATCGCAGCAACCGTTATGACGCAGCTCTATGATGAGCAAGCGGCGAAGGTATTGGAGTTATTGCCAGATGAGATGCGCAAGGACGTCATTCTGCGAATCGCGCGCATGGAGGAATTGGACCCACGAGCAATGGAAGAGCTCGATCGTGTACTTGAGAGTCAGCTCGGTAAGCTCCAGCGCACGCCGCCCCGCAAGGTCATGGGCCCTGACAATTTGGCGGCGATTTTGAATGCGACGGGTAGCGAGCTTGAGCAGGAGATGCTCGAGGCGCTTACATCGGTTGACGAAGAGTTGAGCGATGATGTGAAAGAGAAGATGTTTGTCTTCGACAATCTCATGCAGCTCGACGACTTTGGTTTCCAGCGACTGCTGCGTGAAGTGGCACAAGAGAATTTACTTACCGCACTCAAGGGTGTGGATGAGGTGCTTGCTGAGCGCTTCTTTAAAAACATGTCAGAGCGCGCGGCTGAGATCTTGCGCGAGGACATGGAGGCTTCAGGGCCGGTAAAACTTGCCGATGTCGAAGCAGCGCAAAAAGAGGTTGTTCGCACAGCTAAAAAGCTGGCGGACGAGGGTGTGCTGATGATGGGTAAGGCGGCGCGCGATTATGTCTAATTCCGGGTCTGATTTAGCGTCTGACGCCGCTATCGAGCGTTGGCAACCTAGGACAATAACCAGCGTTCCAACGAGTGATAAAAGTCTCGAGGAGGTCGCCGAAGCGGCTAGGCAGAAAGGCTACGCTGAGGGTTTGGCACAGGGACAGGTAGAGGCGCGAAAGCAGGCGGAACAAACAGCAGCTGAACTGGCTGCGCTCTGGCAATCGATGAAAAAACCTATTGCTAATCAAGATATTGAAGTAAGCGAGCACTTACTTTCGTTGGCAGTCTCGTTAACGAGAGCTGTGCTAGAAAGAGAGCTGAGTACCGATCAGGAGTTTATTAAAGCGACACTCGATCAGGCGCTGATACACCTCGCAGACAGTGAAGCACCGCTTACCATCACGTTAAATCCTGCCGATAAAGCCTTGGTAGAAACACTGCTTGAAGAGGCGCGTTTATCAGCCGAGCTTGTCGGCGAATCAAACATGTTGCGCGGCGGTTGCCGGCTCAGTCGGGGACATGCCTTGGTTGATGCAACTATCGAGTCAAAGATTCGATCATTGATAGAGCAGATCGTGGGTAATAGCCCGACGTCCGAGCCAGTGGATAAGACCACGGCAGTTTTGGATGCAGATCGGATTCAATCGATCGCTGAACGATTCAGCCCACCTCTCAGCCCAGCTCTCAACCCACAACAAGATGTCTAGCCCAGAGTCGTTCCAGACAGCGCAGTTCTCGCGGGTGAATGAAAAGCTCGCGGCCATTTCGTCAGCGCTGACTAAACCTGAGCCGGAAGTTGTTGGGAAGCTAACCCGGCTGTCGGGCATGCGTCTGGAGGTCAGTGGTCTTCGCGCGCGTGTTGGCGCCCGTTGTTGGATAGAAACAGGTCACCGGCGTGGTGCTGTTGCAGAGGTTGTCGGCTTTGAGGGCAACCAACTCATCCTCATGTGTGAGGGTGTGGCAGCAGGTTTGATTCCCGGTGCCAAGGTTACTGTCTTGGGTGACGGTGAATCCGTCATCGTTGGAGATCAACTTCTTGGCCGGATCATCGATGGCGCGGGTAAGCCACTCGATGGACTTCCCGCAATGACCGGTAATACTGTGCCGCTCCGTGGCGAGACAATTAGCCCCATGGCAAGACGAAGCATCACCCAGCCATTAGATGTGGGGGTTCGTGCGATTAACAGCTTGCTCACTATAGGCAAGGGCCAGCGCATGGGCCTATTTGCGGGCTCTGGTGTCGGAAAAAGTACTTTGTTGGGCATGATGACACGCTTTACGGAGGCGGACGTTGTTGTTGTCGGTTTGGTCGGCGAGCGGGGCCGCGAGGTTCGTGAATTTGTTGAAGAGAGTCTAGGTCCTGAGGGGTTGGCTCGCTCGGTAGTGGTTGCAACCCCAGCTGACACCTCACCGCTAATGCGCGTAGCGGGTTGTTGGCGAGCAACAGCAATTGCCGAGCATTTCCGCGACCAAGGCAAAAACGTCTTGTTGCTTATGGATTCGCTGACCCGCTTTGCACAAGCGCAGCGAGAGATAGGCTTGGCGGCAGGGGAGCCACCTGTGTCGCGGGGTTACACGCCTTCTGTGTTTGCGACTCTACCCAATTTGATCGAACGCGCAGGTAATGTTGGCGCTGGCTCTATAACCGCCGTTTACACGGTGTTGGTTGAGGGTGATGACTTACAGGACCCTATTGCCGATGCAGCGCGAGCGATCTTGGATGGACATATTGTTCTTTCGCGTTCAATGGCGGAGGCGGGCACCTATCCGGCCATTGATATTGAGGCGTCTATTAGCCGCTCGATGTTGCAGATTACTCAGCCTGACCAGCAGGACCATGCGCGACTCCTCAAAGAATCGTTCGCCACTTATCGCGCGAATCAAGATCTTATATCGGTGGGCGCCTATCGTATGGGTGCCGATCCAAATATTGATCGCGCTATTAACAGCCAAAGCGCTCTCAAAGACTTCATTCGCCAACCACTGACCGAACGGGTGGGCTTTGATGACGGCCTCGCAACATTGTCACAGGTGGCAAGCGACGCACTGGTAACACAAACGATAGAGCCTGCGCGGCAGGGTATGACGCCAGCCGCATCGCAGCTTCCCCAAACGAGGTGATGTAGCTCATGGCGCGTGATCAACTCGAGCTTGTGCAAGGTCTGGCCGAGCGCCAGGAGAAAGAGGCTGGGGGGCGGCTGTTCAAAGCCCAGTCACAGGTTGACGCAGCGCAGGGTCAGCTCAATCGGGTGCTGGATTACCGAAGCGACTATTACCGACTGGCAACGGGCGCCGACGGTGATCTGATCGACACCAATCAGTTGCAGACCGCACGTCATTTTTTATTACAGCTGGACACAATTGTTGGCCGGCAACAAAAGTCGGTTGAACAAGCTGAGCTTGTGCTCGAGCAACAGCGGACAGCCTGGATTGAAACCAAGCGTCGACTGAATGCGATCAAGAATTTACGACAAGCCCGCGGGAAAGAGCGCGTTAGACGCGAAGACAAAGTCATGCAGCGATGGCTCGACGAGCTATACGCCGTTCAAAGCTTTTATTCAGAGGCGCGATGAGCTGCGCCTCGGAGACATGTGATGAATATCGTTATGGAAACATCAGCAACAGATTCAAAGCAGCAGACCGCAAAGGCCGATAACCGGTCTAAAACCCACGCTCATGCGGCGGAATTTGGCGATACGTTAAATGATCTCGTTCAGCGCGATCGGGCAGATCGTGCTGCCGAGACGAGAATGGAGCGTGCTCATGCCATCAAAGGTGGCGATAGCTCTGGCGAAAACGTTGGCGAAGCCACACGGGTGTTATCGGAGGCTGATTCGCAGGCCGGTCGTTCACGGGACGCTACTGAGAGCGATCAAGAAACCTCCGACGCCGAATCATTTTCTAATGTTGCCCAAGAAGTACTTGATTCCGAAATCGCTAATCTCTCCCAAGAGGAGCAGTTGACGCTATCTATGGTTAGAGACGGGTATAAGCTGTCGGGCGCCGGCACCGGCAACCAATTATCATCAGACGCAGTCGGGCATTCGTCTAACCTCTCAAACGTCTATGCAACGAGCAACCTTGCTCAAAGCAATGCTATGGCTTCCGGCACTGCAAGGGTTGGCGACCCTCTGGCTCCAACACTATTGGAGACCTCGGCGGCTACTTTCAATCGCCTTAACCAAGGTCTCACTGGCACTAATATAGGTACGTCTATAGGTACGTCCATAGACACATCGGATCGACAGCAGCTCATTGGATTAAGTAATGTCGCGCCTCAAACGCAGGCATCTGTCGAGTCCTCCCAGCTAGAGCGACATCCTTTCTCAGCGACATCTGTACTGGGTTCTGTTTCGGGAAATACTGAATCGCCGTTGGGTCGAAGCTCCGGCGCTTTTCCAACAATTGAGGTGTCAACGCGAGAGCCTCAAACCTTCGCCACCAGCATGGCAACGCATTTGCGCGTCATCAAAAACCAGGGAGGGGGTGAGGCCAAGGTCAATCTCCATCCTGCCGAGCTTGGTCGCATGAGCGTTTCCGTCATCACCGAAGGCAACGAAACCAAAGTGGCTTTCACGGTGGAGACCTCACAGGCACGACAGGCGGTCGAAGCAAGTCTTCCGCGACTTCGTGAGATGCTGGAGCAAGCGGGATTATCGTTGGCAGATAGCAATGTCTCCGAGCAGAATCGTCAGTCATGGGCTAATGATGAGCCGGTGCCTGGTCAAAACCATGGACGGGGAATGCTCAAGGCTGATGACCTATCTGAAGAGAATCTGTCTCTTTCGGTCCACATTGACCCCGATCGATTACTCGATACCTACGTCTGAGATCTCGGTCGCAAAACCCACCTGTGTTTCATTCAGGTGGTACCACCCTTCGCTTTTCTGAACTAGTCTGACCTGAGGGCAGTCGCGTCAAGCTTTTGACTGCCCACATGGGGGAAGCATAACTTGCTAATTTTAAACCACTTTTTCGCTTTGGTCTGATGGTTGCAAAGTGTCATCGGCCGGTGCGACGAAGTGCGTCACCGAAAAAGGATATCGCTTGTGAACGACGAAGTAGCAGTTGAAAACGAAAAGTCGGAGGGCTCTTTGGTCAAAGTTGTGGCTGTGGCCGTGTTGAGTCTTGTTGTCGGGTATGGCGCTGGTGTGTTTACAGGGCAGCCGCTTGTCGCTGCTTTGGGTATGAGTGACCAGACAGACGTACAACCAGACGAAGCAGCGGCAGATGCGGCTCCAATAAATGAAGAACCGCCGTTATTCGAGCCCATGGAAGGCGTGTTCGACCCGGACAAAAAGCGGTATTACGCGGAGGTTGGCGAGCTTCTTATTGCGATGTCTCATCGCGGCGCCACACGTCATCTGCAGCTCACCGTTCAACTCGTGGGTCACGAAGAAAAGTACATGAAGTCGGTGGAAAACGATGTTCCGGCGATTCGCAACGGGCTGCTGATTTTTTTCAATCAGCAGGAGTTTGAAGTGGTTAACACGTACGAGGGTCGCGAGTCATTGCGGCGCAAAACCTTGCAGCGGGTTAACGAGATTATCGGCGCCACAGATGAAGAGCGTGTTGCCGATGTCTATTTCACGGCGTACATCACGCAATAGGGGATGGAGTGGTTGAAGAGTCCGATAACGAACCGGTACTGACGGATGAGGAGATCGAAGCACTTGTCGAGCACGCCCAAGAAGGCGGGTTTGACGATGGTGAGTTTCGTATCCACGATTTTAGTGCTGGCGAGTCGCTCACACTCTCGAAGTGGAGCGAGCTTGAGGGGCTTCACCGCAATCACGCTGAGGCGTTAAGCAAGGCACTATCGGTCGCCTTTGATCTCGACATTTCCGTTGAGGCGCAAGCCTCGACATATGTTGTTGCAAGAGACCTACTCATTGGCTTTCCACAGCGAATGTGCCTGGTCAGCACGCCTATTGGTCCCTTCGAAGAAGAGAGCCATCTTTTAATTTCGGGCGAGACGCTCTCATTCTTGGTTAACCAGTATTTTGGTGGTGGCTCTGTTACACCGCCGAAGCTAATCGCCAAAGTCACACCCTCCGAGCAGCGACTTGGAGAACGCGTTGCACGAGAGTATCTGCGAACCATGGCTGAAATCTGGGTGGATCGCTTACCGCTGCAGATGAGCGACCTTTACGTTGATGTAACGCCGGATCGGTTCTCGCTTATCCCTGCTGACACTGGTTTCGCAGTTTTTGAGTTTGAGTTGAGTGTGGGCGACGCCCATCAAAGTCGAACTCAGCTATTGATCCCTTTCGATAGCTTAGAGGCGAAAAGTGAGGCCTTGATGCCCGCTAAGAAAGTGGTTCAGGAGGACCCTCACGCGGCAACTTGGGAGCCCCAACTTCGCTCGACCATTACCGATGTCAATGTCGAGGTGCGTGGCTCAATCGAAGCCATCGAGACAACGATCAAAAGCCTACTCGCGATGAGGGTCGGGATGACAATTCCTATCGAAGAGCCCGATGCCATGTCGCTTCGGCTCAATGGACGAGCTGTCGCGCACGGCCGGTATGGCGCACACGAAGGATTAAAAGCAATGCAATTTACCCATTTTAAGGAGCGTGAATCATGAGTGAAGATGACGCAGCAACAGCAGTACCCAACGAGTTAACCGATGCGCCCACGGGCGCTGCGGGTGATATCGATCTCGATATGCTGATGGACGTACCGGTCACCATGACGGTCGAGGTTGGCCGCAAGAACCTAACCATCAAAGAATTGCTCTCGCTGACACCCGGTAGTGTGGTCTCTTTCGATCGCAGTGTGACCGAGCCCATGGACATCATGATCAATGGGACGTTGGTAGCACGCGGCGAAGTTGTTTCAGCTGACGGTAAGTTTGGCTTGCGGCTCGTCGATGTTGTGAGTCCTAAAGAGCGTTTGGAGCAACTGGGCTAGTCATGCGTCTCGCTACTTTCTTTATTTCCTCCATCTCGTTTTCGGCACTTTCGTTTCTGGCGACCCCTGCGATAGCGCAAGACGTGGCACCTGCAGTGTCGCCTAGTAGTCTGTTCACGGGTGACTACCTATTACAGGTGGTTGGCTCGTTTGTTGTCGTGATTTTGCTCTTGGTAGCGGTACTTGTGATGCTCAAGCGCTTCAACGGTGTCAGCACGTCGATGGGTGGTGATATGCGTGTTGTCTCTAGCGTCGGCGTTGGGCAGCGTGAGCGTGCAGTGCTGTTGCAAGTCGGCGAGCAACAAGTGCTTCTCGGCGTGGGTCCGGGCAATGTGCGGACACTTCACGTCTTTGATGAGCCTGCGGTAACCGCAACCTCATCGGCTGCTCCAAGTTTTTCAGACGTTTGGAAAGTCGCCACCGGTAAAGCGGGAGCTGAGCAGTGAGAGTCTCTAGTGCAATGAATATATTAAGAATTGTGCTCCCACTTCTGGTGGTGCTGCTTCCTAGCATGGCTGCGGCGCAAACGATTCCGTTGGTGACGTCGTCGCCAATGCCAAACGGCAATACGGAATACGCGCTGGGTATTCAGATTCTCATGGTCATGACAGTACTTACTCTGCTGCCCGCCATGCTGATTACCATGACAGCGTTTACCCGAATCTTGATCGTATTGGCGATACTGCGCCAAGCAATGGGTACGGCGCAGACGCCGTCCAACCAGATCATTCTTGGTCTGTCGTTGTTCTTGACCTTGTTTATCATGTCGCCCGTGATCGACCTTGTTTGGGTTCAGGCGCTGAACCCCTACCTCGATGGGCAGCTTGGCTTTGAGGATGCGCTGAATATCGCTCAGGGTCCACTGCGTGAATTCATGTTTACCCAAACGCGCGAGTCTGATTTGGCAATGTTCGCAGAGCTGGGTGGTTATGGCGCCTTTGCCTCGCAAGATGACGTTCCTTTGTTCGTACTCCTTCCATCGTTTTTGACTAGCGAACTTAAAACCGCGTTTCAGATTGGCTTTCTCTTATTCGTTCCTTTCCTGGTGATCGACCTGGTAGTCGCAGCGGTGCTCATGTCGATGGGCATGATGATGCTGTCCCCCATCATTATTTCGTTGCCCTTCAAGCTCATGCTGTTCGTGCTGATCGATGGCTGGTCATTGATTTCCGCCATGCTTGTCAGCAGTTTTGCGTTGTAGGTGATTGCGATGGGTCCTGAAACAGTATTGGATATTGGTCGCGAAGCGCTTTGGTTAGCAGTGCTTCTTGCGGGACCCATGTTGGGTGCTGCACTTGCCGTCGGTCTCTTTATCGGTGTGATCCAGGCCGCGACTCAGATCCAAGAAATGACATTGAGCTTCATACCGAAGCTCCTCGCGCTCGTCATCGTGCTTTTCATTATTGGTCCTTGGATGCTGCGGATCATCGTGACGTTTACGCAGCGGTTGTTCATGGACATACCTGGGTTGGTGGGCTGAACTATGCCGATCGCCTTCGATACGATTCTGTCCTCAATGGCCCTATTCGCCGCGCCTTTTCTTAGGTTGTCGGCAATGATGGCCGTTGCACCGGTGTTCAGCGCACAGGGTTTTAATGTGCGAACACGCGCCTTGTTCGCAATCACTATTGCAGCACTGGTTGCGCCGTCACTTCCACCATCACCCGTGGACTCCTTGCTTTCGGGCGCAGGCGTTCTCATGGCCGTTCGTGAGATCGGCGTGGGACTGATCCTAGGCTTTGTCATACAGCTGGCGTTCGGCGCTGCCGTCTTTGCAGGTCAAGCTATATCGATGACCATGGGCTTGGGTTTTGCGATGGCGGTCGATCCGCAGAACGGTGTGCAAGTGCCGGTCCTCTCGCAGCTCTACATCATTTTGGCGACGCTTTTATTTCTCGCGCTCGATGGTCACCTTCTACTTATCGCTTCGGTGGTTGAGTCTTATCAATTGATTCCAGCAGGTGTCTCGGGTATTCCGGCCACCAGCCTCTCTGCGGTTGTCGCCCTGGGAACCATGGTCTTCGCCGGTGGCATTCTGCTGGCGTTACCCGCCCTTACGGCCTTACTGCTCATCAACATTGCTTTTGGCATCGTCACGCGCACGGCGCCTCAGCTGAATATTTTTGCGGTTGGCTTCCCGGTCACGATTTTGGCCGGCTTGCTCATCATGTTCATTGTCATGCCCGGTTTCATATCGGCGCTTACTGAGCTTATTGGTTCGTCAGTACAGCGCGGTATGGGTGCTTTGGGCTAAGGGGCGAACGTGGCAGAAGAGCAGCAGGGGCAAGAACGTACCGAACAGCCTACCGCCAAGCGCCTAAACGAGGCGCGCAAAAAAGGTCAGGTTGCCCGCTCTCGTGAACTCAACACGCTCCTAGTGATGCTGGCCAGTGCTATTGCGTTGTGGCTGCTGAGTGGACCGGCTGTATCAGGAATCACCGATATCATGAGCGCAGCCCTGAGCCCTGAGGGCGACGTGCTTAAAACCCCCGAACTGATACCCGCGCATTTGGGTAACGTCATGTTATCTGCGCTTTTGTTAATCACGCCGTTTTTATTGATCACTGTCGTTGCCGCCTTGGCAGGTCCGGCGGTGATGGGTGGGCTCCTATTTAGCCCCGAGGCGGTTGCTTTTAAATTAGAGAAGCTAGATCCCATTAAGGGGCTGGGACGGGTTTTCTCAACCAAAGGCCTGATCGAACTTGTCAAAGCGCTGCTGAAGTTCTTTCTTGTGCTTGGCGTTGCAGTCCTTGTCTATAAATTTATGGAGCGCGAGATCATGGCGCTCATTCGATTTGATGTGATCGACGGCATCGTTCGTGCCGGTGGCATGATCATGCTGGCCCTGGTTTTACTCTCTGCAACCTTGGTTTTAATCGCTGCCATTGATGTGCCTTACCAGCTGTGGAGTCACAACAAGCAGATGAAAATGACCAAGCAGGAGATTAAAGACGAGAGCAAAGAAACCGACGGGCGACCCGAGGTTAAGGCACGCGTTCGCCAGTTACAGCGGGAGGTGTCACAGCGTCGTATGCTGCAGGATATACCTGATGCTGACGTGGTTATCACCAACCCAACGCACTACTCGGTGGCACTGAAGTACGATACCGATGGCTCTGGCGCACCGCGGGTGATCGCGAAGGGCCAGGACCTGATTGCACTCAAGATTCGCTCGATCGCTATCGAGTATGACGTCACCATTTACGAAGAGCCGCCCCTCGCACGTGCCCTTTATGGCACTACTGAGATTGGCGACGAAATTCCCGGGCCTCTATTCCTCGCAGTAGCGCGAGTACTGGCCTACGTCTTCCATCTCAGGAAGTCGTCCCCCACTGACTACATTCCTCGCCCTGAGGCCGTCGAGCTTCCGAGTGAGTTTGCAGCGTACCGCTAGGAGTTAACCGATCATGGCAACGAACACGCTCGTACTAAATCAGCCTGTAGACCGAGGAAATTTCCTAAGTGGCCTCGGCACACCGGCTGTCATGCTCATGATGCTGGCGATGATTATCTTGCCTCTACCCGCCATGGCCTTGGACCTTTTGTTCACGGTGAGTATTGCCCTTTCAATCATGGTGTTGATGGCCTCGGTCTACGCAACACGGCCTTTGGACTTTGGCGTCTTCCCAACGGTGCTATTGCTTGCAACATTGATGCGCCTTGCATTGAACGTAGCTTCTACGCGGGTGGTGCTCCTTAACGGACATACAGGCACGGACTCAGCCGGTCGCGTGATCGAGGCCTTCGGTGATTTTGTTGTGGGTGGTAGTTACGCCGTGGGTCTTGTGTTGTTTACGATTTTGGTAGTCATCAACTTTGTTGTGGTGACCAAAGGTGCGACTCGAGTCTCAGAGGTGACCGCACGATTTACGCTCGATGCGATGCCCGGTAAGCAAATGGCCATCGACGCTGATCTCAATGCGGGGTTGATCTCGCAGGATGAAGCGTTGGAACGCCGTGAGCGCGTAACCCGCGAATCCGATTTTTATGGCGCGATGGACGGTGCCTCTAAGTTTGTCCGAGGCGATGCGGTAGCCGGCATACTCATTCTCTTTATCAATATTTTGGGTGGCTTTGCCATCGGCACACTCCAGCACGGCCTTGATGCATCAACAGCGGCACAGAACTATGTGCTTCTGACCATTGGTGACGGCTTAGTGGCTCAGATTCCTTCGATGCTGCTCTCCACTGCAACTGCCATCATTGTGACTCGGATCTCGGGCGAGCAGGACATGAGCGCCGAGGTGTCGAAGCAGCTCACTAACAACCCGAAGGTGCTTTACGTTGCGGCCGGGATTATTGGCACCATGGGTATTGTTCCCGGCATGCCGAACGTGGTCTTTCTCTCGATTGCGACGTTGCTTGCTGTGGCGGGTTACCTTAGGTCTCAAGAAGGGCTGGTGCCCGAGGTGATCGAGGCGGCACCTGAGACAGATACCAAGCCTAAATCGAACGAGCTCAGTTGGGACGACGTGTCGAGCCTCGATCAGATTGGCCTTGAGGTCGGCTATCGGTTGATTCCCTTGGTCGATGCGAGCCAAGGTGGAGATCTTCTGAGCCGAATCAAAGGCGTCCGAAAGAAGCTTTCTCAAGAACTAGGATTCTTGGTGGACTCGGTGCACATACGAGACAATCTTGATCTTGGCCCCAACAAATACCGCATCAGTATTCACGGTGTGAACATGGGCGAGGGTGAAGTGATTCCCGATCGCGAGTTGGCGATCAACCCAGGTCAGGTGTTTGGCAACGTCGATGGTATTGCGACAAAAGACCCTACCTTTGGTCTCGACGCGCTGTGGATCGTTCCTTCCCAGCGCGATGCCGCTCAAACCGCGGGCTACACGGTAGTGGATAGCTCTACGGTTATTGCCACGCACTTAAGCCAGCTTCTGAAGAACAACGCAGCCAAACTCGTAGGCCAAGATGATGTCCAGCAGCTACTTGAGCGGTTGAAGCAGACAGCGCCCAAATTGGTGGAGAACTTGGTGCCCGGGACGATGTCTTTGGCAGATGTCACTCGCGTGGTTCATAACTTACTTGATGAGGGTGTGCCGATTCGTGACATGCGCACGATTGCTGAAACCTTATCTATTCATCGAGGCCTGGAAAACAACCCCGATGAACTAACGGCACAGGTTCGCGTGGCGCTTGGTCCGTCAATTTTCCAGTCTGTGATTGGGACCGCGTCTGAGTTGCCAGTCATGGTATTGGACCCACAGCTTGAGCAAATGATGAGTAGTGCGGTTCAAAACAATCAGGGTGTTATCGAACCCAATTTGCTCGACACCATGGTGAAGGGCATCGGTGAGGCTGCGGGAAAAATGGAGGCAGAAGGCGCGAGTCCTGTCCTTCTCGTCTCCGGCATCATTCGTGGATTCCTCTCAAAGCTACTGCGTGGGCGCATGAGTAATTTCTATATCCTCGCTTACGAGGAAATTCCCGGAGATAAAAATATTCGGGTGGTTACAACCGTGGGCGGACAAAATTAAAAAGTTGGCCTGCTAATTGCAGTATCTAATTGATTGAGATGTTTTTGGCTTAAAAATGACGCAAAAACAGGTATTTAGCGGTATCGACGTCAAACATTTGGCGTTTTAGGAGAACACGATGAACGTACAACGCTTTACTGGACGCACTAACAAACTTGCTCTGGAGCAGGTGCGTGCGGCAATGGGGTCTGAGGCGCTCATTCTGTCGAATAAACGCACGGCTGAGGGTGTTGAGATATGTGCCATGCTCGAGACGGGATCGACAGTATCCGCGATTGAGCAAGCGCGCCATGCCGGTGATGGTTTAGCGGGTGGGACCAACGAAATTGCACTTGCACACTTAAAGCGTGAACTTACGGATTTGCGTGAGACGCTGCATGCAGCCTTGGGTGAGCGGCAGTGGCAGGACAGTGCGGGCAAGCGCCCCGTGATTGCAACCATTGAACAGCGATTGTCGACGCTCGGCTTGCCTCGCCCGCTTATCGGTGAGTTGGTGGAGGGCGTCCAAAATGACATTAAACTCGATGACGGCTGGCGACAGGCTATCTCGGCATTGGCCTCGCGTATCGAAGTACTCAGCGATGCTGAACAAACTGGCCTACGAGTTAAGGCGCTGATTGGTGGAAGTGGCGCGGAGCGAGCAACGGCTATTCAGCAGTCAGTCGCTGGCGCGTTGCGAGAATTTACACCCAAGGATATTGCAGTAATTAGTATGCTCAGCGACCCCTCATCGGTACTGGGTCGGTTTTGTCACGAGCAGGAGGTTGTGAGTTACATGGCGCCTGACGCCATCTCACTTAAAAAGGCGTTAACGGCGGTCAAAAGCTGCCGACAAGTCTTTATTGAGACACCCGATTTACTGCCTTCAAAGGGTTCGCAGGATCCAGCACTCACGGCGCTTCTCAATCAGCGAGCGAGTATTACCGCGTTGTTAGTTTTGCCTTGCACTGCTCAGACTGAATATCTAGAGCTGCTGGTAGAGCATGCGGAGCAGCTGTCCGTTGCAGGTGCTGTTCTGACTCAGCTTGAGGAGGCGACCTCGCTGGGTGCGGTTCTAGGGATTATTGTAGGACGCGAACTGCCCGTTGCGGGCGCAGCAGACGCTCAAAATTCTGAAATTGCGCAGATCACGGCTGAGGGCCTTATAAACCAGTCAAAGCGTTTGGCGCGCCGCAATTTGGATCGAAAAAATCAACAACTCAAGGTCGCGGTATAACTATGTTGCAGCATATGAGCTACGATGCGCCTCATAACGTTGTGCCTTTTAGGCATGGCGGCATGATGCGTTCAGTAGTGAATAAGGCCAGCTCGGCTGGCAGGGCAAGTAGGGATAGTGCAATGCAAGTAATCGCAGTCACAGGTGGTAAAGGCGGTGTGGGTAAAACGAATATCGCGGTGAACTTGGCGGTATCGATGTCGATGGAAGGGCTTGACGTCATGTTGTTTGATGCCGACCTCGGTCTTGCCAACGTCGATATTGTCCTGGGAATACAAATCAAGCACACGCTTGCTGATGTAGTTTCCGGCGACAAGACGCTTGCAGATGTAGTAGTTGATGGCCCTGAGGGTCTTCGGGTTATTCCAGCAGCCTCGGGTGTGGTGCAAATGGTTGAAATGCAAAGCACCGATCAGGAAACATTGATTCGTCAGCTCTCCGATCAGCTCATGCCCCCGGACGTGCTGATTGTCGATACCGGTGCGGGTATCGATCAGACGGTTCAAACCTTCGTCGCCGCCTGCCAAACAGCTGTGCTTGTGGTTTGCGACGAGCCTGCGTCTCTCACCGACGCATACGCACTGATGAAAGTGCTGCGTGCGAAGAAGGACGTCCGTCGTTTCGAAATTCTAGCTAATCAAGTGGATACTCCCATCCAAGGAAAGCAACTCTTTGAGCGGATCGCCAATGTTTGCGATCGATACCTCGATGTTGAGCTCGGCTACTTGGGCGGCATCCCAACGGATATGTACCTTCGACGTGCTGTGCAGGAGCGAAAGGCTCTGGTTAGTGCGTATCCTCGTTCGCCAGCAGCGAACGCCATTCGTGATGCGGGTCGCCGACTTAATCGTCAGGCACCACGCAGTCAAAGCTCCGGCGTCGGTTTCTTCGTCGAGCAGCTTTTGAGTCAACAAACCCATGCGGTTCGGCACTGAAGCCATGCTATCTGAGTATGAGGTGCATTCGCGTCAACCGACCGATCACCTCATCCACCAGCATTTGCCTTTGGTAAAGCGTATTGCGACCCAGTTAGCGGTCAAACTTCCTTCACACATTGAAATCGATGACCTGATTCAGGTCGGTTTAATCGGACTTTTAAAAGCTGTCGATGACTACCAAAGCGATTCGGGAGCTGTGTTTTCTACCTACGCGACGATCCGAATCCGTGGTGCGATGCTTGATGAGTTACGAGGGCGAGACTGGCTCCCTAGAAGTGTTCAGCGCGATCTGGGGCGGGTTGCCGCCGCTATTGAGCGTTGTGAGCAACGACTGGGTCGCCCTGCCGGCGAAAAAGAGATTGCCGATGAACTCAATATGCCTATCGAGGAATATCGCAAGCTAGCGGGCGAGCTGGCCTGTGCTCGGATCACACAGCTTGACGAGGCTGAATTACCTCCGGGTGCCGATGAGCCAGACGACCAGTTCTTTGAAGCGACTAAGCGCGAGGCATTGGTTGCCGCAATCGAAAATCTACCCGAGAAAGAAGGGCTCATGCTGTCGCTCTATTACAACGAAGGCTTGAACCTCAAGGAGATAGGGCTTGTGCTTGGCGTCAGCGATTCACGTGTTTCTCAGATCCACGGTCAGGCTGTGGCAAGGCTGAAAGCAAAACTTAGCGACTGGCGTTAGGTTTCCGCGTCTTGCTTTCCGCCGGTGGATTGAGAGCGGCGTTGCAACTGCTCGAACTGACGTTGATTGACGTGGGCAACAATCGCATCCACTTGTTTATCCTGATCTTCTAGAAAGCGGCCACGCAGCCAGTAGCCAGGATTTTCCGCATCGGCAGATACGCGTGACTCGATGATGATCATGCGAACTGCGATTTCAACCTCAATACTTTCTAGGTTCAAAATGACCTCAACCGCAGAGCCTTCTTCGGCGTTGGTCAGCGAGAAGTAGCCCATTCCAGAGCCACTTAGACTCACATCGACATAGGCCTTATCACAAAATCCCCCGAGATTGCCCGTACCCTTTGATGAGTCTGCTGCAGCGGCCGTTAGCAATTCGATTTTACGGTTCAGAAGCGTCAGTGCTTTTGCTATCTCCGGGTGCTCGTCGTTCAACTCGAGAAGCTCGCTCTCGATCTCACGATTAACCGCGAGCAAGGCCGACTCTGACTCGCTTGTCGGCTCGATATCTGCGTGACGCCATGCCATAAGCAGACGGTCTTGTATGCGATAAAAGTCACGCTGATTGTCGCTCATTTATTTACTCCCCGATTTACGCTCATCCGAGCGTCAATCTTCAAATCTGTCATCGTTATTGCAGAGCGTCTTCAATCCCGATGTTATTTTCATCACTCAGTGGTTGTTTGACCACAATCTCCACTCGACGATTCCGCGCTCGCCCTTCGGCGGTGCTGTTAATTGCCTGCGGACGCGTGTCGGCGAATCCAGAGGCAGTCACTCGAGTTGGCGTCAGTGGCGCAATGTCGAGCATTCTTCTCACCACGGCCACCGATCGCGCCGCTGATAAGTCCCAGTTCGACGGATAGGCAAACGTGTTGATCGGGACGTTATCAGTATGCCCTTCAACCGCTATTTTACCTTCAATCTGCGTGAGCGCGCCGGCAATTTTATCGATAACTCCGACAAATGAGGTATTTAGTAATGCCGAACCCGAGTCAAAAGAGCCTTTTTCACGAATACGAATCAGGATGGTTCGAGCGGTAGTCTCCACGTCAATTTGGCCTTGATCGATTTCGGTCCTTAACAAACGTTTGAGCATCTCTGCATCGAGCTCGGTTTCCTGGATGAGCTCCATCATCTCGTCGTAGGTGATGACCTCGTCACGAATATCTTTTTCTTCGGCCTCGGGCGCCTCCGGATTGCCTATACGGAGCGAATTGCGGGTTTGGTCTTTGGTGACCTGCTGGACCTTTTCGATGATTGTCTCGTCGGGTATCCCAGGACGGAATTCAGTCGAGACAACACTGGTACCTTTGGGAATCGAGTCGAGTTCGAGGTCACGCTGTACACCAAAGGCTTCTTTCATTGAGTCAGCGAGCTGTTTGTACCGAATGATGTCGACTTCGGCCATCGAGAGGATGAGAACGAAAAAGCACAGGAGCAGAGACATGAGGTCTGAGTAGGTGACCATCCACCCGTCAGCGTCGCCCTCGTCGTCGTCCTCCTCAATGAAAAGATCGTCGTCATTCATTTCGCTTTCGCCTTTGCAGGGGTGACCCGCTGTGTTGGGTCGAGGTATGCGCCTAGAACAGATGCGATAACCCGAGGGTTTTGCCCGGCAGAGATTGCCATAACCCCATCGATACAAATCGTCAGCTTTAATTTTTGCGAGCCAGACTGGTATTTGAGCTTGTCGGCTACGGGCAAAAAGACGACATTCGCCAGCACTGAGCCCCATAAGGTGGTCAGCAGCGCCAAGGCCATGGCGGCGCCGATTGATTTGGGGTCATCCATGTTAGCCATCATGGCAACCAAGCCCACCACGGTACCAATCATGCCAAAGGCCGGCGCCGCCGCCCCCATTGAGCGCCATACTTTTTCCGATGAGGTATTGCGCTCGAGAATCCCGCGCATATTTTTCGTCATGCTCTGTTTAACGACTTCAGGATTGCTGCCGTCGATCAGCATCTGGACACCTTCTTCGAGGAACTCTTCGGACACTTTAATTTTTTCGAGCGCTAAAAGGCCGTCTTTACGGCTTACTGTCGCCATTTGCACGATTTCATCAATCAACGCTTGTGGATCATCATTTGTTTTTGCAAATGTCTTGGCGACGACTTTGAGTGAGCTAAAAAAGTGACCCAAGGAGAATCGGATCATTACGCCCAGCATGGTTCCTGATAGAACAAAAACGGGCGAGAACCAGTCGTCCAGGAAAATCGGGGCTTGGCCTGTGCTGCTGATCATATACGCGACCAACGCGGCTGCGCCAAGCATGCCAATGAGTGTGGCTAAATCCACCTAAACCTCCGAAACAACTACCGTTGCCTTTAGTTAGCGACATCTTCTGCCGCTAATATAGGAAAACTATGTGATGTTTTCTTGATAAAACATGGAAGAGCTTCAATTAACCCTAACACCATCTCGCGTCGATCAGCGAAATTTTGGTGTGATGTTAAGCAACTGGCGTGTCGGTCAGGTGCTAAACGCACTTGTCGTTGACCGAATGCCTAGCGGTAATGTTCTGCTCAGTGTGGGGGGGCGAGAGTTCGTCACGCCCTTGGATTTGCCCGTTCAAGCGGGGGGTCGGCTGCAATTAGAAGTACAGCAAGTACAGCCGCAGGTGACGTTAAAGGTGCTCACAAGTGCGCGTGACGCTACACTGTCACAATTGACACAGCCGACGACACAGGCCAGTCAGCAAAGCTTATTGTCTAGTTCGACCGCTTTTTCGGTCGAGACTAAACCCTCGCCGCTGAGATCACTGTTAGTTGCGCTTTCTACACCGTCCGCTCAGCCGGTACTTCGAGCGCTGACGTCTCAAGCGCCTGCGCTTGCGAGCCTTATATCCGCGCTTTCCTCTCAAAGCCTGCAAGCAACGGCACTATCTGGCGGTGCCATTGCAGCAGCGATCGGTCGATCGGGTTTGTTTAACGAGGTCAACCTAGCAACGGATCGCGCCAATCGTGCGAGTGGCTCATCCAAGACTCAGCTCGCTCTGCTTCAAAAGCTGATCAGCGAGTTGCCCACTATGAACTTAAATGCAGAGGCGCGGGCCTCATTGAGCACGTTGTCCGATTTAACCAATGCCGCCTTGGCAAATTTGACGCAGCAGCAGTTGATATCGATGCCCCAAGACGCGGGGTCGCAGCGTTGGTGTTTTGGTATCCCCATGGCTCATGAGGGCAATTTCGTTGATCTCAATATGATTATTGAGCGGGATGAAAAATGCACTGATCAAAATATTGCTGAGGCAATATGGCGGGTTGATCTATCGCTTTCACTCCCCGAAATTGGGCCGCTGCGGGTCTTGGTAGCAATGAAGGGAAGAGAGCTAAGTGTGGTCTTTCATAGTGATTCATCGCAGGTTCGTGGTCTGGTTGATGCATCATTTGGTCAATTAAAAGAACGCATGATTCTGAATGATTTTCGTGTGACATCGATCACTGCGCAGGCGATGATTGAGAGGTCGACTGCGTCGACCGAGCCGGGGCCCTCGTCTAGCGGCTTAGAGGTGCGGGCATGAACAGCGACGAATTTCAGCGCGCTGTAGCGCTGCACTATGATCAAAAGGGCGCGCCAACCGTACTTGCTACGGGCGAGGGCGAGATCGCTCGACTGATCAAAGAGCGTGCTGAGGCTGCGGGCGTTCCGCTCGTAGAGAACCCGAAGCTGAGTTACTTATTAGCTAAGATTCCGCTTGGTGATGAGATTCCGCCAGAGCTCTACAGAGCCGTTGCGGAAGTACTTGTTTTCGTTCTGCGGCTAGAAAAGTCCATCGAAACTCAGGCGTGACTGTTAATAAAATGAGATTTTGGTCACAGTTTTGACCCATATGGGTGCGATTCTGTGGATAAGTGAGTGGCGGTCGCGCGCAGCTGTGGGTATCTTTAGGGCTGCATGGATGCACTTCTGAAATTTCCGATACCAGAGAGAGGATGGGGCTGGGTCGGTTAAAGAGGAGGTGCGTTATGCGTGCTCCTGTTACAACGTCTGTCAAGCCGTTGGTGTCCCGTCCACTCCGGGCGGCGCCTTATTATATTTTTGCGCAAGTTGCTCCTGAGGGTCGCCACCGCTCTTCGAGTATTCGAAGACATCTGAGATCTGCAGCGAATGACATTTGCTTGATGCCTGAGGTTCGCGACTTTACTTAGATGGCTTGCGGTATAAAGGACTCGTTTCGCCGATCTTCTTAGGTCTAAGTTCGACTTTGCCGGCGCAGCGAGTTACTCAGTTCCAGGTCTTGCTGTATGGGTTCTCGGTTTGTTAAGCACGGGTAAAACCTTGATTCGTCAAGTAATGCGATGAATTGGAGGCCTTATCACTTGCGCTTATGTGCCTCGATGCCCGACTCGATCAGGCCAACCAGCTGCGTATTAAAGTCTCGGTGCATTCGCTCGAACGCCGCATCGCCAAAAATACCCGAAAGCGTTGGCGGTGAAATGAGAAAATAGTTCACGGCCCCCAACCATTGATAGGCGGTAATCAACGCGTGCTCGTCGCTCAGCTCTGACAGTCCCTCAACAGCCTTCACCATCTGGATAATGCGCGTGAGGAAGCCTTTGAGATACCAGTTTTCCGCGCTGTTGGCGCGACCATTGTTATCCAGGAGCTCTCGCATGAGCAGGCGTGTGCGTTGCACGCTTTCAGGAGAGGGCTTTGCCAGTCCGAGGTAAAACGTTTTGAGCCGTAGCAGTGGGTCGTGCGAGGCTTGCTCGGCTTCAATCTGTTGCTCGAGGAAGTCGTCAGAGATTCTTTGTAATACCGCACCGTAAAGCTTTTCTTTGGTGGGGTAGTGGTGAAGTATCGCCTGTTTCGAAAACCCCATCTCTTTTGCTATCGCAGCAATGCTAACGCCGTAGAAGCCCCGTTCTGCGAACAGTGCTTCGGACATATTTAACAAACGGTGCTTGGTATCAGTCTGCATAAACCCCTCTTTGCAGTCACCTTACCACATGGTAGGCTGGCTGCCTTACCGGTTGGTAAGGCAGCTGCTTTGTGCTCTGTATGAGTTGCTTTCATGCCTTACTGGCTCCGGCATGAATGTAAAACGCTTGTACCCAGCGTGTGGCATAAGAATTTGATGAGTGTCTCGGGACCACGGCAGCGCTTAACCTGCCAAACCTGCGAGAGCGCGAGAGGACGTTTAGTGATGGAGCGTGAAACAGAGATTGGTTTAATCGAAGAGCTACTTGGACTTCGCGAAGCGAAGAGCCACTACCTCGACGACGAAATTGAGTTCAATTCGGTCGACCAGTATCAGTCCGAGTCGATTTTTCAGCGGGAGCGCGATGAGATGTTTGCGCGTTTGCCTGCCGTCGCCGCACATGTCAGTGAACTCCCTAACGCAGGTGATTTCGTTAAGCGGGAGATCGCCGGGCGATCAATCCTGGTAACGCGAGATGCTCACGGTGAGGTGCATGCATTTTTAAATATCTGCCGACACCGAGGGACACAGTTGGTGGGTGACGAGTCGGGTTGTAAGCACCGATTCACTTGCCCTTACCATGCTTGGTCTTATGCGAATACGGGCGAACTCGTCTCGGTACCTCACATGGATACGGGCTTCCCCGATCTTGATAAGGCGCAATACTCTCTGAAGTCATTGCAGTGTGAAGAGCGCTTTGGTTTTGTCTGGGTGATAGCTATGCCAGATGTCAGCTTCGATTTTGATGCTTACTACGCGCCCATCGCGGCCGAGGCTGAAGGCTTAGACCTAGCCAATATGGGCATCGCACACCAGGAGAAGAAGGTTCATAACTCAAACTGGAAGATTCTTGTTGAGGGCGGACTCGAGTCCTATCACTTCAAGGTGGCGCACCGAAAAACGATTGGCCCTTACTTTGAAGACAATTTGTTCTCGTACCAGATGCTCGGCGATCATATGCGCTCAGTACTTATGCGCTCAAGTATGCATGTGCTGAGGGACCAGCCTACCGATAAGTGGCGATTGAGGGATCACGCAAACATCATCTATACCTTCTTCCCAACCACCCAGCTTTTGGTGCAGAAGGACCATGTTGTATGGATTAACTCCCGCCCAGTTTCAGCCAGTCAGACAGAGTTAACACTGGCAACGCTTGCGCCAAAATCACGCCTTGCCGAGGAAGCGTATTGGGAAAAGAACCATCAGATAACCTCCACCACGCTCAACGAAGATTTTGTGATTGGCGAAAGTATCCAGAACGGATTTGCATCGGGTGCCAACGACGTGATTACGTTTGGCCGCTTTGAAGGCGCCCTTCCTGAGTTCAATCGAACCATAAAGCGGCACACGGCCGCTTAGCATCGAGGCTCTATGGATGGTAGCGGTAGGTTAGGCTCTTAACTGCGCGATTAATAAACATGGTGTTATCACCGTAGCGCGCATCAAATTCCTTTGAGGGCGCTTCGCCGATGATCTCGTCGAGGTCCATACCCGCTTTGACATGCGCTGCAATTCGGTCACGAATGACTGAAAGGTCCTGGGTGTAGCGCATAAAGTCCGCTTTGGTCGCTGCTGCACCATGTCCAGGCACGACCGTGGTCTCATCGTTGATAACTGCTAAAACGCTTTCGCAAAACGTGATGAGTCCATCGAGCGTGCCGCCATTATCGGCATCGATAAACGGATAGCCCGTGTTATTGAAAACATCACCCATGTGTAGGACATTGGCTTCGCGGAAGAAAACAGCGGTGTCACCCGTTGTATGGGCCGGCCCAAAATGCATGAGTTCAACGGTTTGACCGTTGAGATGGAAGCGCATCTCAGAGTCGTATGTGATGTCGGGCCATGCTGACTCAGGGTAAGCGTCCTGCAAAACGGCGAGCCCTACCATGTTGACCACATGTGCGTCCTTCATCATTTCACGCGAATTTTCGTGCGCTACGAGCCAAGTACCTTGAGGGCCCAATGCAAGGTTTCCTTCTGCATGGTCAAAATGCCAGTGGGTGGTCACTGCGAAGTCGACGCCCGAACCACCGAGTTCGCCGATGGTTTTGACCACCTTGGGGATCATCCCTTCAAACTGATCGTCGACAATAAAGGTGCCGTCGTCACCAACGCTCACGAGGATATTGCCGCCGATACCGAATAGCACGTGTAGCCCCTGACCCAAGTTCTGAGTCGTTACCTCGGCAGATTCAAAGTCCCAGCCAAACGCCGCTACACCTTCGGGAACGGTCATGACCTTGGGTAGATTAGGGGCGCTGTGCGCGAACGCTTCGAAACTTACAGTTGCCGCTAGCAGTAAACCAAAAACAGACTTTTTATTTTTCATGGTCGATCCTTTTCGGAGAGGTCTTCGATCAGCATATCTTGATCGGTGGGCTGTGTTAAATCTCACGGAATGTCTGGCGTGACATGTCGAGGCCAGCTTACGTGCGTTCTGAATGGGTAAGCCACACTCGAACAACTAACTCGAGGCAACCTGATACAGCGGCTCCTACTGAAGTACAAGTCGAGGTATGTGCAGTGGTGCCTGTAGCGATGTATTCGGTGGTTTCTAAAGTGGTAAAGGCGCTGTGGGTCACTGCATAACAAGTAGGATCGGCCTTAACCTTATTTCAGTGCTCGGGTAAGAAGGCGATCGAGCTGATCGGAGAAGTGCTTACGGTCACTCAAATTAAGAGCAGGTGGACCGCCCGTTTGTGCCCCCGATGACCGCATCGTTTCCATGAAGTCCCGCATCTGCAAACGTTGCTTGATGTTGTTCTGCGTGTACCGCTCGCCACGAGGCGTGAGAACAAGAGCATGCTTTTCCAGAACGTCTGAAGCGAGCGGTATATCGGCAGTAATAACTAGGTCTCCCTCAGTCACTCGGCGTTCGATCTCTTTATCCGCTTCGTCAAACCCTGATGGCACTTGGTAGAGCTTTACGAACGGCGAGTTTGGTAGCGAGAAGCTATGGTTGGCCACAAACGTGGTGGTAATCGTTCGTTTATGCGCCGCCTTGGCGATGATTTCGCGAATGGCGCTTGGACAGGCGTCGGCGTCTACCCATATCTGCATGCTGTTACACCTTTTCTTCTATGCTCGTCTTCAGACCTAAGCCCGCGGCAGCAAATGGCTTTCTTAAGATAATTAGTCGTTACCCATCGAGTGCATCAAAACAGTCTTGATCGAAAAACATGCTCGACCAACGACCAACGACCAACGACCAACGACCAACGACCAACGACCAACGACCATAAATCCTGAACGCCTCAGAGGAATGTCAGAGCAATCAGCCATTTACGCAGGCCTCCCGGAGCTGGAGATGCTAACAGGGCACAAAAAAGGCCCGGCAACTACCGAGCCTTCATCGATCGCGTAACTATAACGCTCAGGCGGCCTCGAAACCCCGGTACCCAGCGGCGGCCACCTGATCACAAATGAGCCGGTAGGTCCCGACACCACCCACATAGGCCAGGAACATTCTGGGTTTACCAGGAACATTAGAGCCCATATACCAACTGTTGGCTTTCGGATATAGGGTCATATTGGCGAGCTGCTCGGTGTGCTCCGCCCACTCCTGTTCTGCGCTATCCGAGGGCTCGATTGTCGCTTTGCCTTCGACTTTCATCCACTGAATACAGTCGCTTACCCAATCAACGTGTTGCTCGATCGACACCAACATATTGCTGAGTACAGATGGGCTCGACGGTCCAGTAATAGTAAATAGGTTGGGGAATCCGTGAATGGCAATGCCCAAGTAACTTCTTGGACCGTCATTCCACGCATCGGTCAGCTTCATGCCACCGCGGCCGCGAATATCAACGCGAAGCAGTGGTCCGGTCATTGCGTCAAACCCAGTCGCATACACAATTGCATCAAATTCGCGCTCACTTTCGGCGGTCTTGATACCGGTTCCTGTGATGGTCTCAATGGGTGTCCGACGGAGGTTAACCAGCGATACGTTATCGCGGTTGAAGGTCTCGTAGTAATTGGTGTCGATACAAGGACGCTTAGTACCGTAGGGGTAGTCCGTGGGAAGCAGGTCCTGTGCGGTCTGCTCATCTTTGACCGTGTCACGAATACG